>JAFUPT010000039.1 GCA_017481065.1 Clostridia bacterium
CTCAATCAGGCCCGCATCGAGGAAACCGGACTGCATATTCCCCGTATTCTGGAAGTCACCACTGTAGAGGGCAAGTGGGCCATTGTATCGGAATATATCAAGGGCAAAACTTTAGCGCAGCTCATGCAGGAGAATCCGGAAGACTTCGAAAAATATTTAACAATCTTTGTGGATCTGCAATTGGAGATGCACTCCAAGACCTGTCCCATGCTTAACAAGCTCAAGGACAAGATGAACCGCAAGATCAGCCAGACGGAGCTGGATGCTACCACCCGCTACGACCTGCATACCCGTCTGGAAAGCATGCCCAAGCATAACAAGGTGTGTCACGGCGACTTTAACCCTTCCAACATCATTATTGCCGAGGACGGCACCCCCTACATTTTGGATTGGTCTCACGCCACGCAGGGCAATGCCTCTGCCGATGCGGCGCGCACCTATCTGCTCTTCTGGCTCAACGGCGAGATCGATCATGCTGAGCAGTACCTGAACCTTTTCTGCAAAAAGAGCGATACAGCCAAGCAGTATGTGCAGAAATGGATGCCGATCGTGGCTGCCAGCCAGTCTGTGAAGGGCAACGTCAACGAGCGGGAGTTCCTGCTCAGCTGGGTGAATGTTGTTGATTACCAGTAACCAGAGTATGGAAGGAGAACATAACCATGAAAATTACCATCTGCATCGGGTCGAGCTGCCATCTGAAGGGTTCCCGCCAAATCGTCGAGGAGCTACAGCGTCTGGTGAAAGAGAATCAGCTGGATGACAAGATCGAGCTTGCCGGTCAGTTCTGTATGGGCAACTGTCAAAACGGCGTATGCGTGACCGTGAATGGCGAAGCTTTCTCCCTCACGCCCGAAACCACCCGTACCTTCTTTGAGAAGGATATTCTTCCGCGTCTGTAACGTTCTTTAGCTGTTTCTTTGCAGGGCTGCCGCGTTTGCGCCAGCCCTGTCGCTGCTTACTCAGGAGGATGCTTCCATGCAAGAAATACTCAATCTGAATAAAAACAACTGCACAGACTGCTACAAGTGCATCCGTGATTGCTCCGTAAAGGCCATTACCTTTGCCCGTGATACGGCGGAAATCGTCCACAATGAGTGCATCCTTTGCGGGCGCTGTTATGTCACCTGTCCGCAAAAGGCTAAGCAGGTCAGGAATGATGTGCTGCGCGTCAAGGCGGCCATTGCTTCCGGAAAGCGCGTGGTATGCAGCCTTGCTCCGTCCTTCATTGCCAATTTCCGCATTCGTTCGCTGGAAGTAATCACCAAAGCGCTCAAGGCTCTGGGTTTTGCCGAGGTGCAGGAAACCGCCATCGGCGCGCAGCTGGTAAGCGAGGAATATGCCCGCATCATGGAGGAAGGCAAGCTGCATGTGCTCATTTCCAGCTGCTGCCCCTCCATCAACATGCTCATCCGCAAATATTATCCCACCATGCTGCCCTATCTTGCCAAGGTGCTTACCCCCATGGAGGCGCACTGCAAGCTTATCAAGGAGCAGCAGCCTGACGCCTTTACGGTGTTCATCGGCCCCTGCATCGCCAAGAAGAAGGAGAGCGACGAAGGCTCCTTTACCGATGTTGCGCTGACCTTTGACGAGCTGGCGGACTGGTTCAGCGAGGCAGGGATCGAGCTTCCCTATGAGCATGTCGATCCTGACAGTGAAGGTGCACTCTCCCGCCTCTATCCCGCTACCGGCGGCGTGCTCAAAGCCACGGCCAAGGTACAGGGCTATCGCCGCATCGCCATCGACGGCATTGACAACTGCCGCGCCGTATTTACCGAGATTGAGAACGACGACTTCGGCAAGGTGTTCATTGAAATGAGCGCCTGCGAGGGCAGCTGCGTCAACGGCCCCTGCATCCGCGACCATGCCGAGCGCCGCTTGAAAGGCGCCATGCGCGTGGATACTTTCTCCGGCAGCGGCGAGACTCCTTTTGAAATTGAGCAGAAGCCGGATATCCGCACGACATATGCGTTTGATGGCGGACACAAGATGCAGTTTGGCAGCGAGGCTATTCGCGACATGCTCTTCAAAATGGGCAAGACCAGCCCGGAAAAGGAGCTTAACTGCGGCTCCTGCGGCTATCCCACCTGCCGCGACAAGGCCATTGCCATCCTGGAAGGCAAGGCCAAGATCGAGATGTGCCTGCCGTTCCTGCAGGAAAAGGCCGAAAGCTTCTACGATACCATCAGCCACAACACCCCCACCGCGGTCATCGTTATGGATGAAGATCTGGTGGTGCAGCAGATCAATCCTTCGGCCGTGAAGAGGTTCA
>JAFUPT010000010.1 GCA_017481065.1 Clostridia bacterium
AAGCGTCGTTCAGGGTGCGTCCGCGCATGTAGGCCAGCGGTGCAACCTCGATTGCGCCGCGCTCCACCAGGCGCTGGTAGGCCTCGATGCCCAGCATATCGTGCAGGGCGTCATAGAGGGGACGCAGGTAGGGATCGACCTTCTGGGTCATGTCGCCGGGCAGGAAGCCCAGTTTCTCACCAGCCTCCACCGCAGGGCGGGTCAGCACGATGCGCTCGATCTCCTTGTTCTTCATGGCAACCACGGCCATGGCGATGGCGAGATAGGTCTTGCCGGTGCCGGCCGGGCCCACGGCGAAGGTGCAGGTGTTGGCCTTGATGGCGTCCACATAGCTCTTCTGGCCCAGGGTCTTGCACTTTACCTGCCTGCCGCGGCTGGTGAAGGCGATCACATCCCGCATGATTTCGCCGATGCGGTCCGCATTGCCCTCCTCGGCGAGGCCAATGGCATAGCGGATGCGGGTGCGGTCCACGGTTTCGCCCCGACGGATGATTTCGCTCATCTTTTCCAGGGTGAGCTTCGCCAGCTCCACCTTATCCGCATCGCCGCTGAGGGTGATTTCGCCGCTGCCCGCCAGGATATCCACGCCCAGCTCCTCGCGGAACAGGGCCATGTTCTCCTCGCGCAGGCCGAACAGGCCGATAAATTCCTCGGAAGAATCGATGGGCATGCGCTCGGTTACGGTATTGTTGTATTCCAAGTTCAGTAAACCTCCTCAATTTGGGCTTGCAGCGCCTCCCGGGTCACTGCAATATCGGTGTTTATTTCATAAACTGCGCGGACGCGCAGGAAACCGTCTTGCTGCGTGCGCTCCTCCCAGAAGGTAAATTCCCCATCCGGGATTCCCGCGGCGGATATCTTTGCCAGCGCCTCCGCCCGGGCAAGCGGGCCTAGCTTTGCCGCCAGGGCTTCTGCCCCGATATCCACGCTTTCGGTAATGGTTTCATGGTGAATGCTGCGCTCGATCTCCAGCGGCAGGAACAGGCCCACCACGGGGAGGAGCTCCGTTTCGATCTCCTCGGCGGAAAAGCCTTCGCATTCGGTGATGGGAAGGGAAAAATCCATCAGCTTCAGGCGGCAGGAATCGTGCGTGTTTCCCGTCCGCCGGGTGACGGATTCGCTGAGGCTTCCAACCGCGCCGCCTTCAAACCAGCAGCGGGCGGTCACCTCTCCCAGGGCGGAAACCGGGGTGGTGATCTCCTCCCCCGTCTCGCTGTCCTTGCCCACGGCTTCCTCGCCGCGGATCAGGGTCTGCCCCCTGCGCACGGTATCGCCGGCCTTCACGGCGGCTGCGCCGGATTTCGCGTTCACGGATACCACCACGCCGTCCCGGGCCGCCACGAGATCCCGGGCATAGCTGCGCGCATAGAGCTCCGGCGAAGGCACCTCGGGAGCCGCCTCCACCAGCAGCCGCACGCCCTGCCGGGTAACGCCGATGAAGCTGTAATCCCCGGAGCCGGCCATCAGCCGCTTCTGCAGAAGATCAGTATCGATTTTTCCGGCCGCCATACCGGCGCGCAGGCCCTCCGCTTCCAGGCAGGCACGAATCTGCTTTTCATTCCCGAGCCCCGCCATCGCTCCGGTGAAGGATATATCAATCCACCACAGCCGGGTGAGAAAGCCCCAGCAGAGCAGCGCCGCCAGCAAGACGCCGGGCAGGATGGTCCAGCGCTTCCGCACGGTATCCCGCAGGGCAGCCCTGCCGCCCCGGGAAAGCACCCGGCAGTTGAGGCCGTATTTCTCGCACATGGAGAGCAGCAGCCGGGCGCTGGCTTCATCGGCGGACACGCGAATCTTTCGCGGCCCCAGCCGCCTTGCCTCGGCAAACACTGCGCCCCGGGCCATGGCCCGGTCCAGCAGCCGCTCCAGCAGGGAACCCTCAATTTCCATTTGCACATCACGGTTCATGGCGCACCGCCTCCCCGCAGGGCAGCTGCACATGCCGCACATCGCCGCGGATGACCAGCGCATCGCGGCGCACCTCGGTGAGCAGCAGGTTCTCCCCTTCCACGCTTACGCTTCCGCAGCCGGTGGCGAGAACGATTCTCTCCCCGCTGAATTCGATGATGCCCCGGTGGTTTTCCACCAGCAGAGTGCGGTTGCCAATCGAAGTGATGCGCGCCGTTTGCCCGCTCAGATCGCAGAGCCATTCCAGCGCGGGCACGCCGCGTTTTTTCTTCATTCCAACCACCCCGCATCCCTTTTCTGTTTTTCCAGAATATGCGCGGCGGTTCATGCGGCATTCCGATGGATATACCAACCCAATTATCCAAGTATATTATACACGATACTACGTTATAAATGCAAGTTCAGGCCCACAAAAGCGGGAAAATGTGTTATAATGGAGCGTACTGAACCCCAAGGAGGGAATTCTTTGATTCGATTGGGAAATTTGGAGCTGGATTCCGGCGCGGCACTGGCGCCGATGGCGGGCGTGAGCGATGCGGCGATGCGCCTGTTATGCCATGAGCAGGGCGCGGCATGGAGCGTGAGCGAGATGCTCTCCGCCAAGGGCTGGATTTACTCCCAGGGCAAGAACCGCAACGCCCAGGAGCTGCTGATCCGCCTGCCCGGCGAGGGAATCTCCGCCCTGCAGCTCTTCGGACGGGAGCCGGAGCTGATGGCCGAGGCCGCAGTGCAGCTATCCGATATCGGCTTTGATTTTTTTGACATCAACTTCGGCTGTCCCGCGCCGAAGATCACCGGAAACGGCGAGGGCAGCGCGCTGATGCGGGAGCCGGAACTGATTGGTAGAATTGTACGCGCCATGGCGGACGCGGTGGACAAGCCTGTAACCGTGAAAATCCGCGCGGGCTGGGATGAAAATTCCGTGAACGCCGTGGAGGTGGCCCATATCTGCGAACAGGCGGGCGCGGCGGCCATCGCCGTGCACGGCCGCACCCGCATGCAGCAATACGCCGGCAGGGCGGACTGGAAGATCATCCGCGAGGTAAAGAAGGCTGTGTCCGTGCCCGTGTTCGGCAACGGTGATGTGAAGAGCGGCGCGGACGCGATCCGCATGATCGATGAAACCGGCTGCGACGCGGTGCTTGTGGCCCGGGCCTGCGAAGGAAATCCATGGATTTTCCGGGAGATCAAGGCCGCGCTGGAGGGCCGGGAATGCCCGCCGCCCACCGGTCGGGAACGGATCGAAATGGCGCTGCGGCACTTTGCGCTGGAGGCGCAGCTCCACGGCGAACGCGGTGGACTGCTCGAAATGCGCAAGCACATCGCATGGTACATTCACGGCATGCGCGGCGCGGCAAAGTTCCGGGAAAGAATCAACACCATGGAGGAAGCGGAGGCTGTTTGCGCCGCACTCCGGGAATTTGCCGAGGAAGCGGAGGAGTGATCCCGGGGCTCTTTCACCGCGGGATTTTGGATATGAGGATGAATTTATGGAAAACAAGCCGCGCTGCAGCTGGTGCAATCTAAAAAATGAGCTCTACATCCGCTACCACGACGAGGAATGGTGCCGCCCCAATTTTGATGATCGGTATCTTTTTGAAATGCTGATCCTGGAATCCTTCCAGGCGGGGCTATCCTGGGAATGCATACTGAACAAGCGGGAGAATTTCCGCGCTGCCTTCGATGGCTTCGATGCGGCGAGGATCGCGGCCTACGGCGAAGGCAAGGTGGCGGAACTGCTGGACAACAGCGGCGTCATCCGCAACCGGCTCAAAATCCGCGCCGCCATCGGAAACGCCCGGGCATTTCTGCGCATCCAGCAGGAATTCGGCTCCTTCCGCGCCTACCTCGTGCGCTTCACCGGGGAAGAGCTTATATGCGAAGTCGGAAAGCTCACCTCCGAACTCTCGGACCGCATTTCGGCAGACCTCCAGCGCCGGGGCATGAAATTCGTCGGCAGCACCATTATCTATTCCTACCTGCAGGCCGTCGGCGTGCTCTATTCCCATGAGGAGGGCTGCTTTTTGCACCGGGAATGGCGCTGAAAAAACGCGGCTTGGGAAACTCCGTCCCCGGAGAATCCTGCCAGGGAAAATGATTATCCCCGCCCCCCTCTGTAAGAAAAAATGACCTCGGAGCGAGGTCATTTTTTATGGAATCGAAGCGTGCGGCGCCTCACCAGCCGCCTTCGGTGGCGGCTTCTCCCCGAGGAGCAGCCTTTGCGCAATATGAAAGGAATCCGCCTCGTTCCTGCCGGGCCGGACTCCTTATTTTTTGTGGGTTCCACGGGGGATTCTCAGGGACAAATCCCCTGGCGTTCCCCAGCGCCTTCCCGGTATTCCCGGGGCGTGCAGCCGCGCAGCTCCCGGAAGGTGCGGGCGAAATAGCTCATCTCCTGAAAACCGCAGTGCGCGCCGACATCCGCAATTTTCATATCCGTGAGCCGCAGCAGCTCGGCGGCGCGCTGGATGCGGTACTGGCGCAGGTACTGGATGGGCGTCATATGAATGGTATTGTGGAAGCAGCGCAGGCATTCGCTGGCGCTTACAGAGGCGCTGGCGGCGATGGCCGCGGTATCAATCTCCCCGGCATAATTTTCATGGATGAACAGCAGCATGGCTTTGATGCGCGCGCCCTCCCGGCTTTCGCGCCCGGTGGCAGAATGGCCGGACGGCGCGCGATGGTTGCCGAGCAGGAAGGCGAGCCGGGATAGGCTGTATCGCAGTTCAATTTCGAAACCCGCCTTCTTCTCTGCACAGTGCTTCCAGGCATTGCGGAAGCAGGCGATGGATTCATCCTTCCATCCCTCCCCCGCTTCCACGGGAAAGAGCTCCTGCATGGGCTCGGCCAGCAGCGGCTGCACATAATTCTGCCAGAAGGCGCTGTCGCTGTCCCCGCCGATGAAGCGGGGATGGAATACGATGGTATAGATGCGGCAGGGGCCATCGTTTATGCGCTCCACGGTGTGGAGCACCCGGGAATTGATGAAAAAGCCATCCCCCACCCGGAAGCGCCGGCTCTGCGCGCCCGCATGCACGGCAACCTCCCCCTCCACCACGATGGACGCCTCCCATTCATCATGCCAATGCCAGGGCACGCGCTCCGCTTGCAGGTCATCATTGTAACAGGCGAGGGGAAAGGCAGCGGTGCCGTGCTGGGTGAGCTCCCTTCCCTGTTCATTGGCCGCGGAGCCGCAGGCATTGCGAATCATTAAAGCATCCTCCATTGAAGGTTTTATACTATAAATCCGGCAGTTTAATGCTAACACTTCTCACATTTTGATGGTATAATTCTACCAGAAACGGAGGGAAAGCACAATATGGTTCACCTGCTTCTTGGAATTATCTATCTATCCTTTATTAGCCTGGGGCTGCCGGATGCGCTGCTGGGCTCGGCATGGCCGAGCATGTATGTGGAATTTGGCGTATCGGTATCCTACGCGGGCGCGATTTCCATGCTCATATCCATCTCCACGGTGATTTCCAGCCTGTTGAGCGACCGGCTCACCCGCAAGCTCGGCACCGGGAAGCTGCTGGCGCTGAGCGTGGCCACCACGGCCATCGCCCTCTTCGGCTTTTCCATCAGCAATAATTTCTGGATGCTCTGCCTGTGGGCCATCCCCTATGGCCTCGGCGCGGGCAGCGTGGATGCTGCGCTGAACAACTATGTGGCGCTGCACTACGCCAGCCGCCACATGAGCTGGCTGCACTGCATGTGGGGCGTGGGCACGGCGGTGGGTCCGTACATCATGGGCCATGCCCTCACCGGCGGGCAGGGCTGGGGCATGGGCTACCGCTATGTTTCCTACATCCAGATCGCGCTGACGGCGCTGATCTTCATCAGCCTGCCGCTTTGGCGGAGGAAAAACGGCGCCTCCGGAGCGCAATCCTCCGGCAAGCCGCTCTCCATACGCCAGATTCTGGCCATACCCGGAGCAAAGAAGGTATTGATCGCCTTCTTCTGTTACTGCGCCATGGAGCAGACCGCCATGCTCTGGGGCAGCAGCTACCTGAACCTGCACTGCGGCATGAGCGCGGAGCAGGCGGCCGAGCTCGCCAGCCTCTTCTGCCTGGGCATCACCGTGGGCCGCGGCGTGAGCGGCTTCATGACCCTGAAATTTGACGACAACACCATGGTGCGCATCGGCTCCGCGACTGCGCTGCTGGGCATCATCGTGATGTTCCTGCCCCTGGGCAGCGCCGCCGGAATGACCGGCCTGGTGCTCATCGGCCTCGGCTGCGCGCCCGTCTATCCCAGCATCATCCATTCCACTCCCGCCCACTTCGGCGCGGAAAACAGCCAGGCAATCATCGGCATACAGATGGCCTTCGCCTACCTCGGCATCTGCTCCATGCCGCCTCTCTTCGGCCTGATCGCCAACCACATCAGCGTGGCGCTGCTGCCGCTGTATCTGCTGGTATTGCTGGCTGTGATGGCAGGAATGTACGAAGCGCTGATCCGGGAAAAGCGGGATTGACGCGGGAGAAATGTTTTTCCCTGTACTCCTCTGAAATAGACACGCAAAGGCATGCCAAAATCATTTAAAAATCGACCCGGAACGGGTCGATTTTTTGCATGGGATTTTTATGGAACAATGCAGCTTATGACCGGCATCCGGGGGCCGGCGGCCTCAGCATTTTCCAGGCCTCCTAGCCGTTCCCCTTCCGCACCCCTGCATGGGCCAGCTTTACCAGCGCGCGGATTTCCTGGGGGCCGGGAGAGATGGTTTTGCCGTCGTCGGGGATGAAATCGGCGAGGAATTCCAGGTTGCCCTGGGTGCCGGAGATGGGTGAGAAATCAAATTTGCGCACCCGCCAGCCGCACTCCGGTGCAAAGGCCGCCACATCCCGGAGCACGCGCTCGTGCACGGCGGGATTGGAAACCACGCCCTTCTTGCCGAGTGCTTCCCGGCCTGCCTCGAACTGGGGCTTGACGAGGGAAATCACCCTGCCGTTTTCGCCCAGCACATCCCGGAGCGCGGGCAGGATTTTGCGGATGGAGATGAAGGATACATCCATCACGGCGAGACTGGGCGCCGGAGAAAACATATCCCGGCTGAGGGTACGGGCGTTGGTCTGCTCCATTTTGATGACGCGGGAATCGCCATCCAGCTTCGGGTCCAGCTGGGCCGTGCCCACATCCACGGCATAGACCAGCTTCGCGCCGTTCTGCAAGAGCACATCGGTGAAGCCCCCGGTGGAAGCGCCCACATCGATAGCGACCGCACCGTCGGGATTCACGCCGAAGCTAAGCAGGGCCTTTTCCAGCTTGAAGCCGCCGCGGCTCACATAGGGGCAGGCCTCTCCCCGCACCTCGAGAACCGTTTCCTCCCCCACCTTCTGGGAAGGCTTTTTCACCGCCGCGCCGCCGGCAAACACCAGTCCGGCAGCGATCAGCGCCTGTGCACGCTCCCGGCTGGCGGCAAGCCCCCGCAGGCAAAGCGCCTGGTCCACGCGCAGCTTTCCATCTTCGGACATATCTGAATCCTCCATTCCAGCGGCTGTCAGCGCTGGGAATTTGTAGCATATCGCCAGTTTTCCCTTGACGAATTACAGCATAAATGATAAATTTTTAGTGAAATATATTTCAACTCAATTACGAAAGGAATTGGACTACGAATGAAACTGAAACGAATTGCCGCAATACTGATGCTCGCCCTTCTGCTGGTTTCCGGCATTGCCCAGGCCGCCAGCGCACAATGGATGAATGGTCTCGCCATGCAGGTGGTGAACGAAGTAAACATGGAGCGCAGCAAGCGCGGCCTCGGCGCCCTGACCATCGACCCGGCGCTCACCGCCGCCGCAGAAACCCGCGCGCTGGAGATCGCCCGGAAATTCAGCCACACCCGCCCGGACGGCAGCAAATGGTCCACGGTGAGCAAGCTCGCCTACGGCGAAAACATCGCCCGCGGCCAGAAGACCGCCGACAAGGTGATGGCCGCGTGGATGACCTCCGACGGCCACCGCAGAAACATCCTGCGGGAGAGCTACGGCTCCATCGGCGTGGCCTGCGTGAAGGTGGGCAACATTTACCACTGGGTTCAGCTCTTTGGCAAATAATCCAATGGAGGGGAATATTCCCCTCCATTTTTGGCATGCAAAGAAAACCTGATGATTTTCTTTGCACAGGAAAAGGACTGCGGAAATCTGAAAATCTCACGATTTTCCGGGCGATTTCCTGACGGAAGGTATTATTTTTCTCCGCTTACGCTTCGAAAAAAACAAACGCGACGTACACGCCGCCGCGTTTGATTCTTTCCGGCTGCTCTGCGGCAGGTTTTCGGCTGCCTGCAACGGGAGGAAATTCCCCTCCATTTCTGTTTTACAGCTGCATCTGTTCATCCGCGACCATGTTGTTGATCCAGATGCCTTTTTGGATCAGGATGCCGGCGATCACGCTCTTCACAACCTCCACCATCTGCACGCTGCCATACACAGCCACCACGCCAAGGCCGAGGAAATGGGTGGTAATATAGGCCACGGGCACGCACAGCAGCCAGGAACTGCCGGAATCAAAAAGGAAGGTGAGCACCGTCTTTCCGCCGGAGCGCAGCACGAAATAGCTGCAATGGCAGAAGGCACAGAAGGGCATGAAGCAGCCGAACACCCGCATGAAGCTGGAAGCCAGGCTGTGCACGCTGGCGGTGGTGTTGTACAGCCGGGGAATCGCGCCCGCGAGGGCAAAGAGCACCGCGCCGATGCACACGCTGATGAATACCGAGAAGGCCTGCAGCTTCACCGTGTGGTCTTTGGCCATTTCGATGCGGTTTGCGCCCAGGTCCTGGCCGACGATGATCGCCGCCGCGCTGCCCATGGACAAGAATGCCACGCTGAACACATTGGTGATGGTGCTGGAAATATTCGTGGCAGCCACCACATCCAGGCCGTGCATGGAGTAAATCGCCGTCATTACCGCCTGCGCCACGGCCCACAGGATTTCGTTGATCATCAGGGGCGTGCCCTTCACCGTGATTTCCTTCACAATATGGCGCGGGATGCGCAGGGTGCGGTACAGGCCGCCGGCAAAGCGGAATCTATCGCTGTGGGTATGGGTGTAGACAGCTACGATGACCAGCTCCACATATCTGGACAGGATGGTGGCATATGCTGCGCCCTGCACGCCCAGATGGGGGAAGCCGAATTTGCCGAAGATCAGCAGGTAGTTAAACAGCAGGTTCACCAGCACGGCGGCGATGCCCGCGAACATGGGCAGCCGGGTTTCGCCGGTTTCGCGCAGGGTGCTGGCATAGCACTGCACCAGCGCAAAGGGCGGCAGGCCTAGCAGCATGATGCGCAGATACTGCATGCCGAAATCCAGCGTGCGGGCCACGCGCTCCAGGTCCTGGGTATCATTCAGGTAGAGGGAGATCAGCTGCGGCCCTGCGCACAAAAACAGCACGATGGCCATCACCGCGAACGCCAGCGCGGCATACAGCTTGTAGCGGTAACAGGCGCGCACGCCCTCCGTGTTCCCCGCGCCGTGGTACTGGGCGGCAAATATGCCCGCGCCCGACACCGCGCCAAAGATGGACAGGTTGAATACGAATATCAGCTGGTTGGCAACCGCCACGCCGGACATTTCCTCCGTGCCGATGGCGCCCACCATCAAATTATCCAGCAGGCTTACAAAATTCGTGATCGCATTCTGCACAATGATGGGCACCACAACGGCCAGCACCATGACATAAAACGCCCGGTCACCGATCAATTTGCGGCGAAGGTTGTACAGCATAATCTATTTTTACCTCCGATTGTTCAGTCACTGTATCCTATCATTTTGTGGAAAAACGGGCAAGGGAGAATAGGTAAAATAGATGTTTGGGGAAGAATGCCGGGAAGCTGCCCCGGCAAATTCATATCACGTTCATCGTAGGGGCGATCCTATGTGATCGCCCGCAAAAGGAATACCTGTTGGACGGGCGCACACACAGGTGCGCCCCTACTTATGCCGGAAGCAAAGGCTTCCCCCTCCGAGCTTCTTGTAATATTTGCCACGGTTTTATAACAGAATATATATATATATATAACCGCAACATTTTATCTTTTTAAGAAATATGAAAAATGATAAAATATAGCGTAACTTGTACGGAAACTTGGCAAATTTTTGAACAGGAGGGTTTTCCCATGAAGTCTATCCTTGCAAATAGGCGCATACTGGCTTTCGCCGTCGCGCTTGTAATTCTCGTCGCCTCCTCCGTCGGCGGCACCATCGCATGGTTCACCGATACGGTTGCCAGCGATTCCAACATCATCAAAGCCGGCAAGCTGGATGTTGAGATGTACTATGCCGATGGTTCCGCCGCAGTTCCCACCTCCGAAGATGGCGTCTGGGAGGACGCTTCCAAAGGCGCCATCTTCAATTATGACAAGTGGGAACCCGGCTACACCGAAGCCCGCCACATCAAGATCGAGAATAAGGGCAATTTGGCATTCAATTATCAGCTGACCATCGCCACCAGCGGCAGGGCTCCCGCCGGTTGGAAACCGAAGCTGGCGGACGTTATTGATGTATACTTCCTCGATCCCGCCGTTCAGGTTGCAAACCGTGCCGCGCTACAGGATTATACCCCCGTAGGCACGCTCAGCCAGGTACTCGATGGCATGCCGGCAAATACGTCCGGCGTACTGCTTCCTGCCGATTCTGTCGATACCACTCTGCCCGTGGGCGAAGTAACTGTCACCGTAGCCCTCAAGATGCAGGAATCTGCCGGCAACGATTATCAGAACCTCTCCCTCGGCGATGATTTTACCGTACAGCTCCTTGCCACGCAGCTCGCCTATGAAGAAGATAATTTCGGCAGCGATTACGATGCAGACTCCGTAAAGACCTTGAGCATCTCCGGCGAAACCACCTCCGAAGCCGTTGCCGCATCCCTCAAGGATACCGATGGCATGATTCTGACGGGCGAAGGTATTGAGAGCACCATGATCCTTTCCAGCGGAGACACGGTTGAGGCAGATAACCTGACGATTACTGACCTGACCATTAAAGCCGATACCACCGCTGGTCAGACCACTTTCGCCGTATCTGGCGACAACACAACCGTGGAAGATGCAGCTGTCAGCACGATTATCGACGGTGAATATGGCCCTTCCACCACCAATTACGGCTTACAAATTGCCGGTGCGAATACCACAATCAAAGGTACTACCTTCACCGGCGGCGGAAATTCCGCGCTCCATATCTCTTCTTCCGATACCGCTGAATCCGTAACAACCATCGAGAACTGCAAGTTCGAAACTTACATCAACAAGATATCTTATGTAGATGATAAAGGCGAAACGCAAACCTTTACAAATGCCATAGGCGGTGCCGGTATCCGATTTACTGGTTTGAACGGCACGCTGAACATTACTGGGACTACCTTTAACTGTGGGACAGGTTACGGTTCACAGGATTCCATCGGCGGCGCCTTGTATGTGGGTAAAATGTCCGGCACTGCTTCCGGCAAAATCAATATTACAGATTCGACCATCAATACCCAAACTTCCTCGATCTTCAATGTAATCGAAGCAAACTTCAAAAATGTTGTGATCGGCAATGGGTGGGCAAATGCATGGACATACGCCTCCGAAAATGATACCCTGTACTTCCAGCTCAAAGCCTCCAACGGCGCAAAATTTGAAAACTGCCATTTCACCGGCAAGGTACAGTTCCAAAATGGCAGCAATTCCATCACCTTTATAAACTGCACCTATGGCGAGGGCGAAACCAAGACACCCATTACTTCCGACTACTTGAATTCCAATGATTGCTGGTTTACCCGGGCATCCGGTTCGACTGGCTCCCTTACCGCCACCTACAACGACTCGTCCGCCAGCTAACACTTGCTCCTTCTCCTCAAGGAGAAGGCAGGGTTTCTGTTCAACAATAATTAAAGGCACGCAAATGCGTGCCTTTTTTGAGGGGTGCAGGGGGAATCATTCCCCCTGCCAGGGATTCTTAAGGGACAGAGTCCCTTAAGCGCAACCCGCTCACAGCGTACCCGTAATTTTCAGGGTGCTTACGCCGGGAACGAGGCTCCACACGCCGTTGGCGGGATCCTGGGTATAGGTGGCGGCGGGCACGGTGATCTGTCCGGCGATGGTGGTGAACAGGCCGGTGGACTGGTTGTAGGTGTAATTGGTGGGGCTGGTCCAGGGCGCGCCGTTGAAGGTGACGCCGGTGATATTGAGGATGGGGTTGAAGATATCGGTGATGATCACGTTATCGGTGGCGACGGCCGGGGCATTGCCGGTATTCTGGATGGTGAGGGTATAGCTGATGGGCTGGCCCTCCATCACGGAATCCGGGCAGATGGTTTCGGTGATGCTCAGCTGCACGCCGCACTCCCGGGATACCATGCCGTTTACGCGGATGGGGGTGGTCACGCCCGCGCCGCTGATGCAGGCAACGTTGGAGATGACGCCGTCGCAGTCCAGCGGGGCATATTCATTCACCCGGGCGGCGTAGATCACGAGGGTATTTCCGCCGGCGGGCACATCGATGCCGGAGATGAAGAGATCGGTGCCGAGGGATACATCGGGGGCGTACTGGAGCACGCTGTTGATATAATAGCGCACGGAACCTTCGATATAATCCAGCGGAACCAGGGCGGTATTGTTGAAGCTGTACGCGCCGAGGTTATCGGTGATGGTGAGGTTTTCGAAATCGGAATTGCCGGAATTGTTGATGCTGATTACATAGGTTACGATGTCGCCGGGATTATAATTGGAAGCGACGGCGGTTTTGGCGGCGGTGAGGGCTTCCTCCAGGTTGGCCTGGGCGACGTTGGAAGAGGTGGTGATATTATTATAAGTCATCGTTGCCATGAGAACATTCCTCCCTTGAAAAAAGGTGCTGCATAGGCGCTCATTTTCAGGGTATGCCGGCGGATAAGAATGGGCTCAGCAGCCAGAATAAATAAAAAGACGGAGGATAAAACCATGCTGCTGACCAGGGACAGGGAATTTTACCGGCGGCTGGCTGCGCTGGCGGTTCCGGTGGCGCTGCAAAACCTGATGACCTTCGCCGTGGGCTTTGCAGGGAACCTGATGGTGGGCCGGCTGGGAGACGCCGCCGTTTCGGGCGTATATGTTGGAAACCAGGTGCAGACCCTGCTGCAATTCTTTTCCGGCGGCATAGAGGGCACGCTGCTGATTCTCGCCTCCCGGCGCTGGGGCGGGCGGGATATGGATGGCGTGCGGCGCGTGAGCGCTGCCGCGCTGCTGCTCACCTTGTCCTTTGCCGGGCTGCTGACGGCCACCTGCGCAATCTTTCCCGGCTGGGTAGCGGGGTTGTTTGCCAGGGATGCGGAGGTGGCCGCCGCCGGCAGCGGATACCTGCGCATCGCCTGCTTTTCCTATCTGTTTTTCTGCGCCAACCAGGCGCTGACCGCCGCGCTGCGCAGCGTGGAAAAAGCCCGGGTGGGCATGGTGGTTTCCGGCCTTTCCCTGGCGGTAAACGTGGGGCTGAGCTACCTGCTGATCTTCGGAAGGCTGGGATTTCCCCGGCTGGACGTGGCCGGCGCGGCCATCGCCGCGCTGGTTACCCGCATATTTGAATTATCCGCCACAGCCTTCTACCTGCTGCGCTTTGATAAACGGCTGAAACTACAGCCGCGCAGCCTGCTGTATCCGGGAATGGAATGCTTCCGGCAGTTCATCCGCTGCGGCGCGCCCATCACCGGCGGCCAGCTGATCTGGAGCGCGAATATGCTTTTCAGCTCCGCCATACTCGGCAGGTTTGACGCCAGCGTGATCGCTGCGGCCAGCGTGGCAAACAGCATGAGCGGCCTCGCCTATGTGGCCATGAACGGCGCGTCCACCGCCGTGGGCGTGATCACCGGAAAGACCGTGGGAGCCGGGGATTTGGAGAAGGTGAAGGAATATGCCCGGACCGTCCAGCTGCTGTTCATCCTGCTGGGATTCGCCACGGCGGCGCTGGTGCTGCTGATCCGCAGGCCGTTTATTTCCCTGTTTTTGAATATCACCCCGGATGCGGCGGGGCATGCCGCGCGCTTCATCGCCGTGCTGGCCATCACCATGATCGGCACCTGCTACCAGCAGGCGGGCTTTACCGGGCTGGTGAAGGCGGGCGGCGATGTGGGCTTCGTGTTCCGGATGGACGCGGTATTCGTTTTCCTGCTGGTGCTCCCGGCCGCGCTGATCGCCCGGAGGCTGGGGGCCGCGCCGTGGATTGTGTACGCCTGCCTGAAATGCGACCAGATCCTCAAATGCCCGGTGGCGTCAGTGAAGATCAACCGCTTCAATTGGATCAGGCCGCTGCATGAACCCTAATTGCCAAATTGACACTCATATTCCTTTCATGTTATAATTTGTGAGATGCAACAAATGGAAATTCGGAGGGAAACGAATGAAGCTGCGCAAACTGGGAATTATCATGCTGATGCTGGCCTTGCTGCTGCAATCCACCTGCCAGGCGGCGGAATTCAGCAGCCTGCTGGAGAAATTGCTGGAGGCAGTGCGCCCGGCAGCCACGCTCGCGCCCAGCGCGGAGCCCACGGTGGAGCCCTCCCCGGAGCCGACCCCGGAACCCACTGCGGAGCCCAGCATGGAACCGGGCGTGTATCCCTCTGTGGAGCCGACGGCTGAGCCCTCTGCAAATCCTTCCTTCGGGCCCACCATCGCACCCGAAACCCCCGCAGCGGAGATTATTCCCGGAGTGGACTACCTGGTGCTGGGCGTGGGCGAAAGGACCGTCCTTCCGCCCTACGCCCTGCTGCCCGAGGGCACGCAGGACAGCGTGGTATTTTCCTGCGACGCTTCTGGCCTCGCCGTCACCAAGGATGGAATGCTCAATCCCAAAAAGGCCGGCAGCTACACCCTGCTTCTTCAAGCGGCGGGCGGCGCGGCGGCGGAAATTCCCGTCACTGTGTGCCGCGCACCCGGCAAAATTACCTTGGAGGCGGACCGCAGCAGCCTGTCTGTGGGCGAAAGCCTACTTGTAAGCGCGAAGCTGCCTGAAAACAGCGCAGGCAGCTACACCATCACCAGCAGCGATGAAAATGTGCTCCGTCCCGACGCAGGCGGCGGCTTCCTGGCAGTTTCCCCCGGCAGCGCGAAGATCACCGCAAAGACCTACAATGGAAAGACCTCCACCCTGAAGGTGAAGGTCTATGCGGCGCCGGAATTCATCTCTCTGAACGCGGCGGAGCTGGCCATCGGCGCAGGCGATGTATTCGCCCTCTCCCCCGTCCTGAGCGAGGGCAGCCCAACGGAAATTATCTATTCCTCCTCGGATGCGGCCATCGCCGCCGTGGACGCAGACGGCAAAATTTCCGCCGTCAGCCCCGGCGAGGCAGTGATCACTGCGGAAACCTACAACGGTCTCAGCGCCAGCTGCGCCGTGCGCGTGTGCCCGGCTCCCGAGGAGATCATACTGCGCGTGCCCTCCACGGAGCTCGGCCTCAACGAATCCGTGCAGATCGAGGCGGAATTCCTGCCCGAGGGCTCCATGGCCTCCCTCTCTTTCCGCAGCAGCAACGATAATTACATATCCGTTTCCAAAACCGGCATGGTGAAGGCCCTGCGCACCCGCACCGCCACCATCACTGCCCAGAGCCACAACGGCGTGCAGCAGAAGCTGAAACTCAGCGTGCTGGATGCGCCGAAATCCATCTCGCTGAGCCTATCCGAGCGGGCCATCGCCATCGGCGGCACGGCCTACGCCAGCTGCAGCCTCCCCGAGGGCAGCGCCGGCGGATACAGCCTGTCTACCGATGCGCCGGAGATCATTCGCCTCTCCCCCGAGGGCTTCATCACTGCCCTCAAGAGCGGCACTGCATCCATCACCGCCACATCCTACAACGGCAAGACCGACAGTGCGCGGATCACCGTGCTGGATGTGCCGGAGGAGATTTTCCTCGATTCCGAGATGAAGATGGGCCTGGGCTCCATCGTTCCCCTCCTCTGCTCCCTGCCGGAAGGCAGCGGCAGCCCCCTCTTCTACGAGAGCCTGAACCCCGATATCGTATCCGTGGATGCGGGAAGCGGCATGCTCACCGCGCTGCGGCTGGGCGACGCCGGAATCCGCGTCTACGCGGTCAACAGCCCCGCCATGGCCGAATGCACGGTGCATGTGCTGCCCGCTCCCGAGCAGATGATCCTCGCCGAAACGGAGATCACCCTCTACGAGGGCCAGAGCCGCGCGCTGGAATGCAGCTTCCTGCCGGAGGACAGCTACGGCGCCATCAGCTGCCAGCCCGCCAACCCCGCCATCGTGGACATGGATGAATTCGGCAGCCTGATCGGCCTGCGTGAAGGCAGCACCAGCGTGACCATCTCCAGCTACAACGGCCTGCAGGCCCAGCTTCGGGTGAACGTGCTGGAGGCCCCCAAATGGATTTCCCTCAACCGCAGCCACCTGAACCTTTCTTCCGGCGAGAGCTTCGCATTGGAATACACCCTGCCCGCCGGCGCGCACAGCAGCGTGCGCTATGCATCCTCCAATCCGGAGATCGCCGCAGTGGATGAATCGAGCGGCCTCGTAACCGCCCTGTCCACCGGCACCGCCTTCATCACCGCAAGCACGCTGAACGGGCAAATCGCCAGCTGCACGGTGAATGTGAACATCGACCTGGAACCCGCCGACACCGTATCCGGCGATTTTGAAATCACCTTCATGGATATCGGCAGGAACGATGGCATCCTGATCTCCTGCGGCGGGGAATATGCCTTTGTGGATTCCGGCGTGTACTCCTACGGCGAAAAGGCCGTGGAATTTTTGAAAAAGCAGGGCGTTACAAAGCTCAAATATTACATCGCCACCCATGCCCACGATGACCACATCGGCGGCTCCGCAGCCATACTGGAGGCCTTCCCTGTGGATATGATCCTGGTGCCCCACAGCTATTGCTACGAAGTGATGCTGGAGCTGTGCAAAACCGCCCAGCAGAAGGCCATCATGGAGAGCACGCCCAACAAGGTTTTCACCCTGGGCCAGCAGCTCTACCTCGGGGGCGCGAAGATCACCTGCCTGGGACCGGTCACCGTGAAGCATTACCATTATTCCAGCAGTGCTGAGAACAACAATTCGCTGGTGACCCGCATCACCTACGGCGAAAACAGCTTCCTGCTCACCGGCGACGCCACGCGCTATGAGCTGGCGGAGATTCTGGACCTGAATCCCGATGCGCTGCTCTCCGACCTGCTCAAGAACCCCCACCACGACCAGTACCTGCCCGACTATGTGATCAACAAGGTAAAGCCCAAGATCACGGTGTTCTCCACCAGCAACGCCGCATGGCCGGACTGGAGCTACATGAACGAGCTGCGCAAGCTCGGCAGCCAGATTTACTCCACCGCCACCGCCATGAACGGAAACGTACATGTCCGCTCCGACGGCACGAATATTTCCGTCACGCCCCAGCGCGGCGAAGTGATGCGCGATTACCGCGATTGATTTCCGACCCCATCACTTGCAGAAGCAGAAGAAGCGCTTTCTCTGTTTGAGGAAGGCACTCTGCTTCTGTTTTTTGCGCACCTTGCTGGCCGGGTCGTTGGCATAGATATAGGTATTATCATACTTCCAGACGCAGATGAAGTGGCCGGATTTTGTCCAGTAGCCCGGGCCCATGCTGCACACGGCGTAGCCGCCCCCATCCAGGCAGGCCTTGAGCGTTTCCAGCGAGGAGCTCTCAATCAGCTTGCTGAACCCGAATTTTTCCTGGATATAGGGAAAGAAGCTCCATGCCGTGCCGCCTGAACGGCTCCTGTGGCCGTTTGCCACCGCTAGCTCGCAAAGATCCGGCGGAATCACCGCCGCATCCTTCAGCGTGGCCACCACATCCGCCATGGCCGTGGGGCCGCAGCCGGAGTTGGCGATGGTCTGCTTCTTGTTTCCATAGCAGGAGTACATAAGGCTGCCCCAGCGGCTGTCCGCCTGCTTGTAATCCACCGGCTGGACGAAGGATACTTTTCCGGGAAGCTCCCCGCAGATGAGGGCCAGCCAGGTATTCTTCCCGCAGATGCCATCCGCATCCAGACCCTTCGCCGCCTGGAAGGCAACCACCGCCGCCTTGGTTCTGCTGCCGAATATGCCGTCGGCCTCGATATTGCCCAGCAGCAGCTGCAGTGCCCGGCTTGCTTCGGATTTTTTGTTCCTTGCCGTGGAACACAGCGGAGCATTTTCCGCCATGGCCCGCCAGCTCGCCGGCCCGATCACGCCGTCTGCATCCAGCTTCACCTCTTCCTGCCATTTTTTCACCGCCGCTTCGAAGGCGGCGTCAAATTTACCATTTGCCCCACAAGCCAGCAGGCACTGGGCTGCCTTCACCTGATCGCCCTTTGCGCCGCGCTTAATCGTGGGAAGCATCGTCTTCCACCTCCAGGGGCACGCTCTTGCCGCCATCGAGGATGAACACTTTGTCCTCCCCGGGCACAATCTTTTTGCCAAAACACATCATGAGTTGAACGAATCCTTGGTTCTGCCGAAGATCAGGTTATAAGTTACGCCCGGGGCAAAGGTGAAGGCGGGGCTGGGCTTGGTGCCAGTAAGGTCGTTTTTTATTGCCTTGAGCTGGATGCACATGTAATCCGTGTCGGTGATATCGGAGATGTATATGCATTGACTATTGCTCACGAAGTGGTTGTAGTTGCGGGCATAGATATAGGAAACCCTGTTATATGGCGAATCCAGCCAGGTCCAGTGGGCGGCCTGCATCACCTGGTTGGTGCCCGTCACCAGGGACTGGTCATCCGCATAGACGATGCAGAAATTGGGCAGTTCTTTGTTGTAGGAGCTGAAGCGATAAGGCGTTTCCACGGTGTCTGCTGCTTCATCCAGGGTGAAAGTAAGATATTCCAGCCTCCACATCCAGTCCGGCAGATAAGCTGCTTCCAGCGTGCCCGCCACGCCGAAGATGCTCACACCGGATTTGATGTTCGCCGCCTTGAGGTTGGCGTCGCCCTTGATGGTCTGGGCGCCGGTGAGGTACCTGCCGGAGGCGATGGTTTTGTTGGAGGTGCCGGGAGTGATGGTCTGCGCCGCCTGGGTGGTGAGCTGCTTCGTGGCGGATTTGGTTCCGGCAGAAACGTAGCCCGCCGTCTGCGCAGCGCTCGCCGTGATCAGACCCGCAGAGCTCACCGTGATTGCCGGGGTGGCCTGGGTGGCGGTGGATACCGCCTTGCTGGCCGCGCTGGCATAGTGGCCCGCCGGTACGTTCACCGTCGCGCCGCTGGCAGTCAGGTCGCTGGAGGATTTGGATGCGATGGTTCCGGTGACCTTTGCGCCGTTTGCATAGGCGGTCTTGCCCGAAAGGATATCCGCCGCAGACGCGGTGGCGTCGCTGGTATCCACGCCGGTTTCCACCTGCTCGATCAGGGATGCAAGTTTATCGCTGTTGGCTCCGTCGGGTACGGAAACACCCTTGCCTGCGATGGCGGAGAGGGCGCTCGCCACATTTTCGCCGATGCGGGTAATTTCAGTTTGAATGCTCATGTGCGCCCTCCCTTAAATGGCCGCGAGGGCGGTTTCGATGGTGCTGTCCAGCTGCACGCTGCCGCTTCCATTGTGGTAACCGGCGGGGATGGTGTAGCTGGTCGCGGTGGTGCCGTTGATGCTGGCATTGATTGCGCCGTTGTTCGCCATCGTGCCCGCGCTCTCCGCACCCGCGCCGTCTACGAACACTTTGCCGGAGAGCACATCGCCAGCTGCTGCGGTCACGCCGCCGATATCCGCGTAATTATCCGGGATGGCCGCCACATTTACGCCGGCGAGGGCATCATAGCCGCTGTCCGGGGTGACGCTCTGGGCGGACTTGGTGGGCGTGACGGACTTTGCCGCCTGGATGTTCACGGAATCCGCAGTGGAGCAGTTGCCCTGCACGCCGAGGATCGTAGTGCCGGCTTTGATGTTCTCGGGAACCAGCTTGGCGCGTTCATCGGCGTGGATGGCCACCTTGCCGGAGCCGTTGTGATAGCCGGCTTCGATGGATATTTCCTGGTTGGCGGCGGAGATGCCGGCGTTCATCGCGCCCTTTTCCGCGATTCCCTCCACGGCGGCCACGCAATCCTCAAAATCTGCGGTGGACGGGATGCCCAGCATGGATATCAGCTTGCTGCGCAGGCTGTTGCGCAATTCCTGGATTCTGGTAATTTCAGTTGCAATGCTCAAATTCTTACCTCCTTATCCGGCAGGCGCTTCGGATGAAGCCACGCTGCCCTGTATCAGATGTTTTTCAGCAGGGCTTCCACATTGCCCAGCTGGGTGTGTACGGCAGCGGAAGTGACGGGGCGGGTGTTGTCCTGCTCCACGGAAGCGGCGGTATCCACGCTGAGCACGCCGTTTTCCATGCGCAGGTTTGCGCCCACGCGCACCACGCCCGCCTTTTCGGCGCTGGCATAGCCCACTGCGGCATCCTGCCACGCCGCGCCGCTCTCCGTCTTCACCAGCACCTGGCCGGCTTCGCCGCCCTCCGGCAGGGAAGCTCCGGCGATTACGCCGGTGGTCAGCTCGGCCTCGAGGGTGTAATTATCCTGCAAGGTACTCATTCCATCGTCACCTCCGCTGCTACATAGAAATTTTTCAGGTTGCGGCCCTTGATGCGGTCGCTGCCCATCTGGGTGGGCCACACGGTCATCCGCCTGCCATCGCCGCGCGTGAGCTGCAGGTCGGCGGAATAGGCGCCGTATTCAAGGGTCGCGGTGTCCTCATGGCGCAGCTCGATGCGGTTGCTGCCCGCTTCGCCGCGCACCTGCAATAGCACCGGCGAGGACTGCAGCGGCAGCTGACGCACGGTGAGCGTGAGCACATCTTCCGGCTGCATTTCGTAGGGCGTGCGCGCCGCATCGCCGTAGCGGATGGCCAGCTGGATTGCCTCGTCATCGCCGCGGACAATGTAGATCTTGTTGTTCACGATTTTCAGCATTTCCTTCCTCCTTTTCTCCATCGTTGAACATTTTCTCTCAAATCTGAGGAATAAAAATCACATATTTCGCCTCCTTTCTCGCATTTATGCGAGTATTCACCTGTATATTACCCGCATTTGCGCAATTTGTCAACGTGATAAACTTGCATATTCGCAAGTTTTGGGGTATAATCTTCCCGAGGTGATCAGAAATGGGAATCGGCGAACGCATCAAGGCCCGGCGCAGGGAGCTGGGCTACTCGGCGGAAATGCTGGCGGAGCGCACGGGGCTCTCCCCCGCCACCATCTACCGCTACGAATCCTCGGACATCGCAAACATGCGCACGGACAAGCTGCGGCCCATCGCCTTAGCCCTGTCCACCACCCCGGCGGCGCTGATGGGATGGGAGGAGGGCGCAGCTCCGGAGGATATGGACGCGCTGCGCAGCGAATTTACCCTGCGCGTGGAGGACGGCAGCATGGCGCCCCGGCTGGTTCACGGCGATATTGTATATCTGCGCAGGCAGGATGATGTGGCGGAAGGCGAAATCGCCGCCGTGGAATACTGCGGCAGGACCCTGCTGCGGCGCATCTACCGCGTAGGACGGGGCGTGCAGCTCATCGCCGAAAACCCGGAATATCCGCCGCTCATTCTGGAAGGCGAAGCCTGCGCGCAGCTCTGCATCCTCGGCCGCGCTGCGGCATTCAAAAGAAGGCTATAAAAAACACCCCGAAAGCACGAATGCTTTCGGGGTGTTCGCTTGGTTTCAGGATGAATCAGATGTTCAGCAGGTCGCTGTAAACCTTCAGCGCGCCGTCGGTCTCGTGGGCCAGAACCTTCTTTGCCAGAACCTTGCCCAGCTGCACGCCTTCCTGGTCGAAGCTGTTCAGGTTCCACGCGAAGCCCTGGAACATCACCTTGTTTTCAAAGTGTGCCAGCAGGCTGCCCAGAGCCTTGGGGGTGAGCTGGTCGCCGATGATGATGCTGGAGGGGCGGCCGCCGGGGAAATACTTATTGCGGTTTTCATCTTCCTTGCCGCAGGCGAAGGCCACGATCAGGGCCGCGACATTGGCGCACAGCTTCTGCTGGCTGGTGCTGCCCTGGATCACAACATCCTCGCCGCGCTGGCTGTTTTTGAAGCCGACGAACTGCAGGGGCGTGATATCGGTGCCCTGGTGCAGCAGCTGGTAGAAGGAATGCTGGCCGTTGGTGCCGGGCTCGCCGAAGATCACGGGGCCGGTGGAATAGTTCACGGGCTCGCCGAAGCGGTTGACGGATTTGCCGTTGGATTCCATATCCAGCTGCTGCAGGTGGGCCGGGAAGCGGCTCAGCGCCTGGGAATAGGGCAGCACGGCAGTGCAGGGATAGCCCAGCACATTGCGCTCGTAAACGCCGATCATGGCGTCCAGCATGGCGGGGTTCTTCAGCATATCCTTTTCCTTGGCGATGGCGTCTGCCTCGGCAGCACCTGCCAGGAACTGGGCGAATACATCGGGGCCGAAGGCCAGGGAGAGCACTGCGCCGCCCACTGCGGAGGTGGAGGAATAGCGGCCGCCGATGTAATCATCCATGAAGAAGGCGGCCAGGTAATCCGGGCTCTTGGCCAGCGGGGAGGTTTCGCTGGTGACGGCGATCATATGCTTGGAAGCGTCCAGGCCGGCCTTGGCCAGGGCGTCCTTCACGAAGGATTCGTTGGTCAGGGTTTCCAGCGTGGTGCCGGACTTGGAGACGAGCACGAAGATGGCATGGGCCACATCCACATTG
>JAFUPT010000011.1 GCA_017481065.1 Clostridia bacterium
CATCCAGCCCGGCAGGAATGGGCTGGATGCGTTGTTCCTTCAATGTCATTCTCAAAAAACCGGCCTCGCTCCGAGGCCGGTTTTTTATGTGCGGGGTCCAGGGGGGCGCTGCCTCCCTGGCGGATTCTTAAGGCGGAGCCTTGAGCAGGGGCTTGGGGACAGCGTCCCCAAAGGAACCCTCGTCAGATCATCACATATTCGCCCTGGCGCAGCATTTTCAGCTCGCAATCGGGGGCCTTTTCGCCGATGGTATCGATGATCTGCTGGGGATCGCCATGGTGGAGGGGGAAGGTCCAGAAGTGGCAGGGCACGCACATTTTGCAGCCGAGCTTGCCGGCATATTCGGCGGCCTGGTAGCCATCGAGGTTGCCGAAGGCGCCGTTGATGGGCAGCAGGGCCACCTCGGGCTTGAGCTCCATGGGAACGGCGAGGCGATCCCAGGTGGGCGCGGTATCGCCTGCGTAATAGACGCGGGTGAAGCCGAAATCCAGGATGAAGCCGAGGGCTTCGGGGGCCAGCTCGCCGTGGTCGCAGTCCACGGGGAGGATGCTGAACTCGCCGAGATCCAGCTTCTTGCCCTTTTCCAGCAGGTGGGCTCGGCTCATATCGAGGCCCATTTCCTCCATCATCTTGATGCAGGGGGCGTTGGTGTAAACATGGGTCTTGCCGCTCTTCATGATCGGGCAGATGGCGTCGATATCGAAGTGGTCGCCGTGCTCATGGGAGATGATGAGCACATCGAATTCGATTTCATCCGGCTCACAGGGCGGGGGATTCATGCGCTTAAAGCCATAGCCGTTTTCAGACAGGGTGCGCATTACGGAATCGGTGAAATAGGGGTCGATGGCGATGGATTTGCCGGATGCGGTCTTGATCAAAAAGCCTGCCTGGCCCAGCCAGAACAGAGCAAGCTGGCCCTCGGCGGGCTTGGCGGCGGCGTATTCATTTACGAAATTCATAAAACTTACCCCTTTCGAACGCATTATGTAGTAGAAATACTTGCAATCAGGCCGAGGATTGGGTATAATTTTACCAATGCCGCAACCTGTGATCAACAATAATGTATCACAGCTTGGGCGTTTCGTAAAGTGTTTTTTGCAGAGAGGGCGGGGACAGAATTGGAAAAGCGCACCACCATCTATGACATTGCGAGGAAGCTGGGCATATCCACGGCCACGGTGAACCGCGCGCTCACCGGCAAACCCAAGGTGAAGGCGGAAACCCGCGCCCTGGTGCTCAAGACCGCGGCGGAGATGGGCTTCAAGCCCAACGCCCTGGCGCGCTCCCTCGCCCGGGGAAGGCTGCGGCTGGCGGTGATCGGTTTCACCAGCTTCCCGGAATTCCACGACCAGTTTCTCCAGGGCGCGATGAACGCCGGCGAGGAATTGCAGGATTACAATGTCGAAGTGGTGTACTACGGCTACAACCAGGGCGCGACCAACACAGAGGAGGCAGAGGCCTTCTTGGACGATACCATCTACGCCATCGCCGAGGGAGGCTTCGACGGCGTGCTGGCGCTGGCGCGGGACAGCAAGTCCTTTGGCGTCTTCAAGGAGCGGGGCATCTGCCTCGCCACCGCAGTGAATGATATCAATGCGGAGATGCGCCGCTTCCATGTATGCTACAACGGCTTCGTGGCCGGGCGCATCGCGGCGGAGCTGATCTACCGCTTCATGCCGGACCACAGCCTGCCGGTAGCCATCGCATCGGGCTTTGAGGGCATGGGCGTGCATGACCGCATGGTTTCCGGCTTCAAGGAGCAGATGAAAACTATGCCGCTGAACCTGTACACCATCTGCTACAACAAGGACAATGAGGAAATTGCCTATGAAAATACCCTGCGCCTGCTGGAGGAATGCCCGAATCTCGGCGCGATCTATGTGAATTCCTACAATTCGGCAAATGTGATCCGCGCCGTGCGGGAGAAGGGGCTGGCGGGGAAGATACTGCTGATTACATCGGATATCAACGATGAGCTGAGAAGCTGCATCGCCGACGGAACCGTGGCAGCGTCCATCTTCCAGAACCAGCATGAGCAGGGCAGGCTGGGCGTGCATAAGCTGTTCAATCTGCTGGTAAACAACGAGGATCTGCCGGATACGCACACCATCAAGCCGAGGATTATTTTCAATTCGAACCTTTCAATCTTTTGACGGAATGCCCGCCTGCTTTGCAGACGGGCAAAAATTTTGCCGCTTTGCTGGAAAAAGCGGAAGGGGCTTGACAGTACATGCAGAATGTGCTATATTAAACATAACAAATGAAACGGTTCGTATTTAACATACTTTCATCAAGGAGATGTTCGTGAAGAAGGTAACGATCCGGGATATCGCCCGGGAAGCCAACGTATCCGTGGGCACGGTAAGTAAATATCTCAATGGCCGCACGGATATGCGGGAAGCGAACCGCAGGGCCATCAGCGAGGCCATCGAGCGGCTGGATTACAGCGTAAACATGGTTGCCCGCACCCTCGCCCACAAGCCCATCAAGATCGGCGTGCTGCTCTCCTCGGTATTTGATGAATACTTCACCCCCATGCTGGAGGGCATACGCGGTGCTGTGGATTCCCTGGTGGATCACAAGGTTTCCGCCGTGTATGAGCGCTACGCCGGTTATTACGACGACCAGAAGATCATCGATATCCTGGAAGATTACATGCGGCAGGATGTGAACGGCATCATTCTGGCGCCCTCGCGCTACCAGAACCTCTCCGGCGTGATTGCCAAGCTGGAACAGGCGGGGATTCCCGTGGTGCTGGTGGTTTCGGACATGAACGCCATGCGGGCAAAGCGGCTGGCCTATGTGGGCATTGACGCCGAGCTTTCCGGAAAGATTGCCGCGGATTTTGCCTGCCTGCTGCTGGAGCCGGGCGACGCCACCGCCGTATTTTTGGGCGGCATGGAGGTTGTGGAGCACAAGGACAAGGCGGACAGCTACTGCGCGGGCTGCATTGCCGGGGGATTGAAGATTTCCGGCGTGTGCGAGGCGCAGGATGATCCCAAGGTGGCCTACCAGCTGACCCTGAACCTGCTGCGCCGCCACCCGGAGACGAAGCTGATCTATGTGGCCACGGGCAATTCCATCGCGGTGTGCGAGGCCATATGCGAATGCGGAAAGCAGGACAGCGTGCGGGTGATCGCCACGGACCTGCCCCAGGATTTGAAGGACTATGTAAAGAGCGGCATGGTGATCGGCGTGCTGGGACAGCACATGTACCGGCAGGGCGAGGTGGCGGTGCGCACGCTGTACAATTACCTGACAGAGGGCGTGCTTGCCGAGGATGAGATCAAGATTGCCCCGGATCTGATGCTCAGGAGCGCGATTTTGAGCAGGTGGAACGAAGAATACGCATGAATCCGGGCTGCGGCCCGGGCATGCTTCGGGAGATAGGGATGCGCTGAATTTTTATTTCGGCAAAAAACGAACCGTTTCACTTTTGAACTTCGGAATCAAAAAACTTTTTTATATTTGAGAGGAGAATGAGACACATGCAGACTGTAAAGATCGGATTTGTACCTTCCACCTGGGAATCCTGGGACGGCAGCGAATACACCGGCCGCCTCCAGTGGGCAAAGGCAATGCGCAAGCGCTGCCTGGACGTGATGGCAAAGGTGCCGGGCCTGGAGATCGTGGTTCCCAGCGAGGAGCTGACGGAGTTCGGCTGCGTGGGTACCCTGGAAGAGGGCATGAAGGTTGCCGAGCTGTTCAAGAAGGAGGATATCAAGGGCTTGATCGTGGGCAACATGAACTTCGGCTTCGAGACCGCCCTGGGCCCGATCTTCTCTTCCATCGACCGTGAAATGCCCATTCTGCACTTTGCCACCAAGAGCGGCGCATATTCCCCCCAGGGCAACCGCGCCACTGATACCTGGTGCGGCCAGTTCATGACCTGCTCTGCAATGAAGCGCAGGGGACTGAAGTTTGAGCACATCATCACCTGCGATCCCGAGGAGCCCATCTTCGCCGAGAAGCTGGAAATTTTCACCCGCGCGGTGAACGCCATCGCACGCTTCAAGGGCGCGCGCATCCTGCAGATCGGCACCCGTCCCACGGGCTTCGAATCTGAATTCTGCAATGAGCAGCTGATGATGAAGAAGTTCCGCCAGGTGCTGGTTCCCGTGGACCTTGCCACCGCTTACGAGACCATGGACGCCATCACCGCGGATGATCCCCGGGTGAAGGAGATCGTTGCCGATATCATTGGCGGCGCGGACGAGATCATCAAGGAAACCCACGATTATGACGGCAGCCTGATCAACCAGGCCCGCTTCGAGCTGACCATCAAGACCCTGATGGAGAAGTTCCACTGCGACGCGGTTGCCTCCAGTTGCTGGGAGAGCCTGCAGCACAAGTACGGCATCGCCGCCTGCTCCACCTTCTCCCGCCTGAACAACCAGGGCATCATCACCGCCTGCGAGGTGGACGTGATGGGCGCGCTGACCATGCTGGCCATGAACGCCTGCGCCCTGGGCGAAACTCCCTCCGATTTCATCGACTGGACCGACCTGCATCCCACCGAGCCCAACACCTGGCTGGCATGGCACTGCGGCAACGCCGCCTGCAGCCTGTGCGCCGATGGCTGCAGCGCCGTGCTGCGCAAGAATGAGCGACTGGGCCTGTGGAGCGACCACTGCTTCGGCGCCATCGAATTCCGCATGAAGAACGGCCCCGTGACCTGCGCCCGCATGATGGAATACGACGGCAAGTACACCATGTTCTACGGCGTGGGCGAATCCCTGGATATCGGCCCGCTCTCCCGCGGCTGCTACGCCTGGGTGAAGGTAAAGGATATCGCGGATTGGGAGATGAAGATGATCGAAGCCGGCGTGGTGCACCATGGCGTGCTGGTACATGACGCGAAGGTTGCAGACGCGCTGGGCATGTTCTGCAAGTTCCTCGATATTGAAGGCGTAAAGGGTGCATAAGCAATGAGCGTACTGGGAATTGACGTTGGAACTTCCACCTGCAAGGGCATTGTGCTGAATGCGGGCGGCGAAATCATCGCGCAGGGCCAGGTCGACTATGCGCAGCAGGTAAACTTAAGCGGCAGCATCGCGGAGCTCCCGGCGGAGGTATTCCGGGACAGCGTGTTTGCGCTGGTTGAAAAGCTGGCTGGCGAGACGGCGGGCTGCGACCCGGTTTGCGCCATCGCATTCAGCACCCATGGCGAAACGCTGATCCCTGTGGATGAAAAAAATGAGGCCGTGCGGCCGGCCATGCTGAGCATGGACCGCCGCTGCGCGCCCCAGGCGGCTGTGCTGGAGGAGAGGATTGGCGCAAGCCGGTTCTACGAAATCACGGGCACGCCCATCCACTCCCAGTATCCCATGCCGAAGATCATGTGGATGCTGGAAAACGAAGCGGAATTGGTAAAGAGGGTGAAGCGATACTGCTCCACCCAGGATTACCTGCACGGCTGCCTCGGCGTGCCGGGCTATGTGGATTATTCCCTGGCTTCCCGCTTCGGCGGACTGGATGTGAAGGAGCATGCCTGGTCGAAGGAAATCCTTGAATGCGTGGGGATTGACGAAAGCCAGCTCTCCAGACCCGTCTGCGCAGGCACTTCCATCGGCGCAATTCCCGCTGAAATTGCCGAAAGGCTGCACCTTGGAAAGAATGTACATGTAGTTGCCGGCGGCCACGACCAGCCCTGCGCGTCCTTTGGAATGGGCGCGCGGGCGGGCGCGGTCACGGTTTCCGCAGGCAGCTATGAATGCGCGGCCATCATGACCGATGCGCCGCTGAACGATGGGCGCGGCATGCGCTATGGACTCAATTCCTACTGCCATGTGGTGCCGGGAAAGTATGTTACCCTCGCGTTCTTCGCCTCGGGGCTGATGGTGCAGTGGTTTATCGACCGCTTCTGCCGGCTGGAAAAGCAGCAGGCGGAGGAGGCGGGGAAGAAGGTATTTTCCATCCTGGAGGATATGGCGCCGGACGGCCCTACGGGCATATGCATCACGCCCCACATCCATGGCGCGATGAACCCCGAATGGAACGAGCGGGCGACTGCCCGGATTACCGGGCTCACCGCCACGGACGGGATCGGGGAGATGTACCGCGCGGTGCTGGAGGGCGCGAGCTGCGAGCTGGATTTGAATATCCGGGTGCTTGAGAAGCTCTCCGGGAAGATTGAACGGCTGGTGATGAGCGGCGGCGGAGCGAAATCCGATTTCTGGATGCGGCTGCGCGCGGATATCACCGGAAAGGCCGTATACCGCGTTACCGGCGGCACGGATGCATCCTGCATGGGTGCGGCGCTGCTGGCGGGATTGGGCGGCAGGATGTTTGCAAGCTATGAAGAGGCGCTTGAGAAGGTGCAGAAGCAGCTGGATTGCTTCATGCCGGGAGACGCCGCAGCCTATGCGGGCCAGAAGGCGGATTACCTGAAGCTGCACCGGCCGGGATTGCTGGAGGATAGGTGAAATGAAAGAATTCAAGCCTTACCTTGATAAGGAACAACTGAGAAGGCACATGGGCAGCATGGGCCAGCTGGCGGGACTCAGGAAGTACCGCCTGGATGATGGCCGCGCATCCGGGGTGGAGGCCGTGGATGTGCGCACCGGCGGCGGCTTGGAGTATACGGTGCTCCCCGGCCGCGGCATGGATATCGCCTGGACCAGCTACAAGGGCGTGCCGGTTTCTTATATGTCCAACACCGGCGTGAGCTCCGCCGCGCTCTACGAGAGCGAAGGCATGGAATGGCTGCGGGGCTTCTTTGCCGGCATGCTCACCACCTGCGGCTTTGCCAATGTGGGCGGCCCCTGCGAGGGGAGCCATCCGGTGATCGGCAGGCGCAGCTACGGCCTGCACGGCAGGCTCACCACCATTCCGGCCAGCGAAATGGGCACCCGGGAGGAATGGGTGGACGGCGAATACAGGATGTGCGTGACCGGCAAGATGCGCGAGAGCATTGTGCACGGCGAGAACATGAGCCTGCGCCGCAGCATCTGTTCCACCCTCGGCGGAAACAGGATCGAGCTGCACGATGTGATCGAGAATGAGAGCACCCGTCCCCAGCCGATGATGCTGCTCTACCACATGAACCTGGGCTACCCGGTGCTTTCCCCGGATACGCGGCTGGTGACGGCCTCGGAGAGCATCCGCGGCGCGAGCGAAGAGGCCCGGGCGGAGATGGATATTTACGACCGCTTCGAGGCTCCTGTTGCCGGGCGCACCGAGCGGTGCTACTTCCATGTGCCCATGGCGGGGGAGGACGGCCTCGCCCGCGTGGCTGTGGTGAACGACGCGCTGGAGCTGGGCGTGATGTTTAGCTTCAGGCCGGAGCAGCTGCCCTGCATGTGCCAGTGGAAGATGCTCAACGAGGGCGAATATGTGCTGGGCATCGAGCCGGGCAATACCTATCCCACCGGCCGGGCCAATGCCGAGGAAAATGGAAGCCTTGATATGCTTTCCCCCGGCGAGATCCGCAAGGTGGATATTACGATTGAAATTCTGGACGGCGCGGCCGCCATTTCCGGGGCGGAGGAGCTGATCGCCCAAATTAAGAAGGCGAGGACTTGAGCTATGAGCACCATTAAATTCGGTATTATCGGCTGCGGCCTGATGGGCCGCGAATTCGCATCGGCTTCGGCCCGCTGGTGCCACCTGCTGGCGGATATCTCCCAGCCGGAGATCGTGGCCGTGTGCGATTATAACCTGGAGGCCACCCAGTGGTTCCAGAAGCACTTTCCCAGCGTGAATTTCGTGACCCGGGATTACAAGGAACTGCTCGCCCGGGAGGATGTGGAAGCGGTGTACTGCGCGCTGCCCCATAACCTGCATGGCCAGGTGTATTCCGATATCATCCGCGCGGGCAAGCACCTGCTGGGCGAAAAGCCCTTCGGCATGGACCAGGCGCAGAATGCCCAGATCATGCAGGCGGTGCGGGAGCATCCGGAGGTAGTGGTGCGCTGCGCCAGTGAATTTCCGTATTTCCCGGCATGCCAGGAGCTGATCGACTGGGTGCGCAAGGGCAAGTTCGGCAGGATTATCGAGGTGCACGCCGGCTTCAACCATTCCAGCGACATGGACCTGACCAAGCCCATCAACTGGAAGCGCCGGGTGGAGATCAACGGCGAATACGGCTGCATCGGAGACCTGGGAATCCACACCCAGCATGTGCCCTTCCGCATGGGCTGGATGCCGAAGAAGGTGTACGCCGCCCTTTCCAACATCGTTACCGAGCGCCCGGACGGCAAGGGCGGCACCGCGCCCTGCCTCACCTGGGACAACGCCACCATGATCATCGACGCGGAAGCGCCCAACGGCGACCGCTTCCCGATGTATCTGGAAACCAAGCGCATGTCCCCCGGCTCCACGGATGAATGGTTCATCGAGGTATACGGCCTGGAATGCTCCGCGAAGTTCAATTCCAACGATCCCAACGGCTTCCAGTATACCCATGCATGGGGCAAGGAGCAGGCATGGTGCCGCGTGAACATGGGTTACAAACCCATGACCCCCACCATCACCGGCAGCATATTTGAATTTGGCTTTACCGACGCCATCCTGCAGATGTGGGCGGCGTTCATCCAGGAAATCGAGGGCAAGGAGGTTCCCTTCGGCTGCTTCACGCCGGAGGAGGCCGAGCTTTCCCACAAACTCAACACCGCCGCGCTGCTCTCCTGGAAGGAAGGCCGCGCCGTGGAAATCCAGTGACGCGCCTGCGCAATAGAAAGGAAGCATTATTATGATGAGACAGCTTGTTCTGAAGGCACCCTTCCAGATGGAAATGACCCAGGCGCCCATTCCGGAGCCGAAGGAGAACCAGGTGCGCATCCATGTGAAGAAGATCGGCATCTGCGGCTCCGATCCCACGATCTACAAGGGACTGCATCCCTACGCCATTTCCCCGCTGGTGATGGGCCATGAGCTCTCCGGCGTGATCGACAAGGTGGGCGCGAATGTGCCCGAGAGCCGCGTGGGCGAGCGCGTGACCGTGATTCCCCACATCGTGTGCGATGAATGCGATGCATGCAAGGCCGGCATTTACAATTTCTGCGAGGATTTGAAGTGTGCGGGCGCCGAGGACCACGGCGCGCACTGCGATTACTTCTGCATCGACCAGCGCATGGCCATTGAAATTCCCGAGACCATGAGCCTGGAATCCGCCGCGATGGTGGAGCCCGCCTGCGTGGCCTACCACGGCGCAAAGCGCGGCAACATCCAGCCCGGTGAAAACGTGCTGGTGATCGGCGCGGGCCCCATCGGCGTCTTCTGCATGCAGAGCTGCCGGGCATTGGGCGCGGGCAAGGTGTTCATCGCGGATATGGACGCCAAGCGCCTGGAGCTGGCCAAGGAGCTGGGTGCGACGGAAGTGATCGATGTTTCCAAGTATGATCTCAAGGAAAAGCTCTGTGAGCTGATCGGCAGCGAGAAGAAGATTGATGTATTCTACGATTGCGTGGGCGAGAAGGGCACGGTGCTCAACAACATTCTTTCCATGGCCCGCCGCGGCACCAAGGTAGTGGTGATCGGCGTGCTGCAGAAGGTTTACAACATTCCGCTTCTGCCGGATTTTGTGCAGCATGAGCTCTCCCTGTCCGGCACCACGATGTATGTGCCCCAGGATTACCACGACATGATCGATTTCATGGGTCGCAAGGTGATCCGCACGGACGGCATGGTTTCCCACCACATCACTTTGGAAGAGGTTCCGCAGATGCTGGATGATATCTCCAACCGCCGCGTGGCCACCTTCAAGGTGATCATCGACGTGAACGACTGAGGTAGATTTATGACGACACAGGAGCTGATCCGGCAGGCGAACGCGCTCAGGCGCAGGGTTGTCGGAATGGTTTACAACGCAGGCTCCGGCCACATCGGCGGCTCGCTGTCGGCGGCGGAGATTATGGCGGTGCTGTATTTCCATGAGATGCGCATCGATTCGGAAAATCCGCGCCGGCAGGACCGGGACCGCTTCGTGCTCTCCAAGGGCCATGCCACGCCCATCTATTACAGCGCCCTCGCGGCCCGGGGGCTCTTCCCGGAAGGGGAGCTGGAGGGCTTCCGCAAGTTCGGCTCCATCCTGCAGGGACACCCGGACAGGAAGCACATACCCGGCGTGGATATGAGCTCCGGATCGCTGGGCCAGGGCGTCTCCGCGGCTGTGGGCATGGCGCTTGCCGCCAAGCTGAAGGGGGAGGACTGGCGCGTATACGCCCTGCTGGGCGACGGCGAGATTCAGGAGGGGCAGGTATGGGAGGCATGTATGCTCTCGGCGCACCGGAAGCTGGATAACCTCTGCGTGATCATCGATAACAACGATGTGCAGAGCGACGGCCGCATCGGCGAGGTGAATTCGCCCTATCCCATCGATAAGAAGCTGGAGGCCTTCAATTTCAACGTGATTTGCGTGGATGGCCACGATATTCCCGCGCTGGTCGCCGCCTTTGAGGCGGCGCGGCGGGAGAAGGGGCGGCCCACCGCCATCATCGCGCAGACAGTGAAGGGCAAGAGCGTGTCCTTCATGGAGGGACAGGCTGCCTGGCACGGAAAGGTTCCCAATGCGGAGGAATACGCCCTCGCCATGGAGGAGCTGGAAAGGGCGGGTGTGTAGCATGGAGATGAAGAAGATCGCCACCCGGGAGAGCTACGGAAAGTGCCTGGTGGATATTGCCGGGGAATTTCCGAATATGGTGGTGCTGGACGCCGACCTGACCGGTGCGACCAAGACCAACCTGTTTAAAAAGGCCCATCCCCAGCGCCACATCAATTGCGGCATTGCCGAATCCAACATGATGGGCGTGGCTGCGGGGCTTGCCGCCGAGGGCCTGATTCCCGTGGTGAGCAGCTTTGCGATGTTTGCTGCGGGGCGCGCCTACGAGCAGGTGCGCAATTCCGTGGGCTATCCCCATCTGAATGTGAAGATCGCGGCCACCCACGGCGGAATTTCCGTGGGCGAGGACGGCGCGAGCCACCAGTGCTGTGAGGATATCGCGCTGATGCGCACGATTCCCGGTATGGTGGTGGTGAATCCATCGGATGATGTGGAGGCCAGGGCTGCGCTGCGGGCGGCGCTTGAACATGATGGCCCGGTATACCTGCGCTTCGGCAGGATGGCCGTGCCGGTATATAATAAGGAAGAAGATTACCGCTTCGAGCTGGGGAAGGGCGTGCTGCTCCGGGAGGGCAGGGACGTGACCCTCATCGCCACGGGCCTGTGCGTGTGGGAGGCGCTGCGCGCCGCCGACAGGCTGGCCGGGGAGGGCATCGATGCGGAAGTGATCAATATCCATACCATCAAGCCCATCGATTCTGCATTGATCGCACAATCGGTAAAGAAGACGGGCCGCGCAGCCGCCATTGAGGAGCATTCCATCATCGGCGGCCTGGGCGATGCAGTGGCGGATGTGCTGTGCCGGGAATGCCCCGCGCCGCTGAAAAAAATCGGCGTGCCGGATGTGTACGGCCAGTCCGGAAGCGCTGCGGAGCTGGTGAGGCACTACGGCCTTGGCGAGGCGGAAATCGCCGCGGCGGTTGTGAACTGGATGAAGTAAATGCACGCTTTTGCATGCCTGGAGGGCACCGGGAAATTGGTCATACCGTTATTTTTAGGCGGGATTTGCGAATATGAAACGAGTATGCACAATTTGCTGAATTAATTCGCGTGATTCATGGTTGAAATGACAGAAAATTAAAAAACTACCGAGTAATTTTTGCACAACGTATTTACAAAGGTTTCTCGGTGTGCTATAATTAGTCATCGATGCAAACGGTTACATTTGCGCTTGTAGGCAAAAAACACCAAATTGATTAAGTTTCCCGCTAAGCGGGCAAAAAGAATAAGGAGGCAACCCCAAATGAAGAAAATTCTTGCACTGGTTCTGACCCTGATGCTCGTGCTGGCCCCCATGGCCCTGGCTGAGAGCTACAACCCCGCAGATCATCCCGTAGCAATCTGCATGACCGTTGTAAACCACCCCGTACACCGCATCGTGCAGCTCGGCTTCCTGCAGGCAGCTGAGAAGCTCGGCTACACCGACGCTAAGGTTATCGGCACCGAATCCGGCGACAACGCCGAAATGCTGGCAGCTGCTGAAGCATTCGCCCTCGAAGGCGGCGAAGGCCTCCTGCTGTGGGGCGGCGACGCTTCCGTTTATGAGACCATGGCTTCCATCGCTGCTGATGGCGTGATCGTTGGTATCCCGCACTTCAACCATGCTCAGGAAGACGGCACCTATCCGGAAGGCCTGGCCTTCAACATGGCTTGCGACCCGGTTCTCTACGGCAAGCAGGCTGCTGAGCTGATGGCTGCTAAGCTGGACGGCAAGACCGGCTCCGTTGCTATCACCCAGAACACCAAGAACATCACCGAGAACAGCGCCAACGATTCCTTCCGCGCAACCTGGGAAGAGATGAAGGCCACCTACAACCTGGAAGGCATCAAGATCCTGGACACCGAGCTGGAAGGCGGCGTAGTTGACTCTGCAACCGCTATCAACCTGGCAATCATCCAGGCCAACCCCGACATCATCGGCGCATTCGGCCTCACCGGCAACTCCCCCATCACCTGGGCAGACGCTGCTACCAAGGCTGGCAAGGCTGACGGCGAAATCTTCATCATCGGCATGGACGCCACCGAAGGCAACCTGGACTACCTCGAGGCCGGCAAGGTTGGCGCTATCGTAGCACAGCCCCTGTACGAGGAAGCCTACAAGACCATGGAATACCTCGATGTCCTGCTGCAGGGCGGCGAAGTTCCCATGTGGACTGACCTGGTAGCTCCCATCGTTACCGTTGATGGCGAAGGCGAGAACGGCCTGGCACATCACCGCGGCATCGCTGCTGAGGTTGCTGAGTTCTTCGCATAAGAATAACGCAATCCGGATTTAGTTCCGAATAAAACGGGGGTCGCCTTTGCCCGCGCAAGGGCGACCCCTTTTCATGCAAATTAACGATCTTCTATTGGCAACAGTTTAAGCATTTATCCGGGACGCCCTCGGGCTGCCCGAGAAGGAAAGACGGGTGATTTTTTAGTGAACTACGTATTGGAAGCAATCAATATCACCAAGAAATTTCCGGGCGTTTTGGCCAACGACAATATCTGTCTGAATGTAAAACCCGGTGAAATTCTCGGCTTGATCGGCGAAAACGGCGCCGGCAAGTCTACCATCCTGAAGGTGCTCAACGGCATCTATCCCCACGGCAGCTACACAGGCACGCTGAAGCTGAACGGGGAAGAGGTTAAGCCCATGAGCCCGAACGATGCCACCGCAATGGGCATCGGCTATGTGCCGCAGGAAATCAACGTGCTGAAGTATTATTCCGTAGCGGAAAATATTTACATGTCTGACCTGCACCTCACCAAGGTGACCGGCAAGGAGAGCAAATCTCCCTTCGTGAACTTCAAGGAGATGTACGCCGCAACCGAAAAGCTGCTGGCGGACAACCACATTTCCCTGAATCCCCGCGCGGACGTGCGAAAGCTGTCCATCGGCCAGCAGCAGATGCTGATGATCGCGCGCGCACTGGCCACCAATCCGAAAGTGCTGATTCTGGATGAGCCCACCACCTCCCTCTCTGATGACGACGTTGCACAGCTGTTCACCGTTGTGCGCGAATTGAAGGCGAAGGGCACGGGCATCATCTTTGTTACCCATAAACTGGCGGAGATCCTGGAGCTTACCGACCGCGTAACCATCCTGCGCGACGGCAAGAACATTTCCACCTTCGAGAAGGAAGAATACGATACCGCGAAGATCATCCACGATATGATCGGCCGCGACCTGCAGAACATGTATCCTCCCCGCGATGTGAAGATCGGCGAGGAAGTGCTCCGCGTGGAAAACCTCACGGTGGCCCATCCCTACATCGCCAACAAGAACCTGATCGAGAATGTTTCCTTCACGGTTCACGCGGGCGAGGTTGTGGGCATGGCGGGCCTGGTCGGCGCAGGCCGAAGCGAGGTCTGCATGGCGATTTACGGCATGCTGCCGGTAAAGAGCGGCAAGATCTACATAAACGGCAAGGAATTCAAGCCCGGCTCCACCTCCAGCGCTGTTGCCCACGGCATCTCCATGGTGTCTGAGGACAGAAAGGTGTACGGCCTGAACTTCGTTTGGGATATCAAGACCAACATCGCCATTTCCAACCTGGATAAGATTTCCAATGGCCCGATGGTGCAGGATAAGAACATGCGCGGCCGCGTGCAGGGCTATTTCGATGGCCTGCGCATCAAGGCACCCACCATGGGCACCAAGGTAGCCACCCTGTCCGGCGGCAACCAGCAGAAGGTTGTTATCGCCCGCTCCCTGAATACCGAACCGCGCATCATCATCATGGACGAGCCCACCAAGGGTATCGACGTTGGTTCCAAGAATGATATTTACAACATCATCAACCAGATGGCGGCGGACGGCGTAGCAGTTATCATGATTTCTTCCGAGCTGCCCGAGCTGATGGGCATGTCTGACCGCTATGTGGTTATGGCGGAAGGCAAGGTTGTAGGCGAGCTGAGCCGCGAGGAAGGCACCGAGGACAAGATCATGGAACTGGCTGTTTCGGCAGCAAAGTAAGGAGGAGGGAGAGAGATAATGGAAAAGAAGACTGTGAATACCCAAAAGCCCTCCGCGCTTGGAAGAGTTGGCAATGTGCTGATGATTCCGGAAGTCGGTGTGCTGGTTCCGATTTTGATTCTCTGCGTAGTAACCACGATTCTGAAGCCGAACTTCCTCACCTGGAAGTATTTCTCCGGCATCCTGATGGGCTGCATCTTCATTGGCGTCGAGTCCATCGGCCAGGCGTTTGTGCAGATTTCCGGCGAAGTTGACCTCTCCGTCGGTATGAGCGGCTGCCTGTCCGGCATTATGATGGGCGTTGCCTGCGGCTGGTGGGGCTGGGGCCTGGTTCCCTGCCTGCTGGTTGCGCTGCTGACCTGCGCGCTGGTCGGCTGGATCAACGGCTTCTGCACCTGCAAGCTCAAGCTGGACTCCTGGATCACCACCCTGGCCACCCAGTTCATCTGCCGCGGCCTGGCGGTTACCATCAGCCAGGGCGAGCCGATGTCCATCAAGGCCCTGAACACCTCCGCTTTCAACCGCGCACGCCCCCTGGGCCTGAGCTGGATGTTCTTCATCTTCATTGCCCTGCTGGTTATCTGCGATGTCGTGGTTCGTAAGTCCAAGTATGGCTACAAGCTGCGCGCAGTGGGCGGCAACCAGAATGCAGCCATCATGGGCGGCATCAATGCCGACCGTGTAAAGATGACTGCCTTCGTGCTCTGCGGCATGTTTGCAGCCATCGGCGGCATCTTCGACGTAATCAACAAGGCTTCCGCAAACTCCACCTTCGGTGATGGCCGCGAGTTCCGCACCATCATCTGCGTGGCCATCGGCGGCATTTCCGCAGGCAGCGGCTCCATGCTGGGCGTTGGCTTCGGTATTGCGCTGTTCCACGTTCTGTGGTATGCACTGCGTATCCTGTCTGTGGATACCAACCTGCAGCTGGTGCTCATCGGCGCGCTGCTGGTGCTGTCCGTAATTCTGGATATCCAGCGCAAGAAAATGGAAGCGCGTCGCATCGCGCGCTAAAGGAGGGCAAGAGAAATGACTCAGACCAATGTAAAGAAGAGCAAAGACAACGCCCTCCGGCGTCTGCTCCGCACGGATGAATTCAGCGTATTTATTCCGCTGCTGGCCATCGTGCTCATCACCACCATCTTCCGCCCGGACTTCCTGACCGTTAGCAACTTCGCGGCGATGTTTACCCAGATCCCCTTCATCGCGATCGTGGCGCTGGGCGTGTGCTTCCCGCTGATGACGGGCAACATCGATATTTCCACCGGTAAGATTGCCGGTTTTGCAGGCATCATGATGGCCTCCATGGCCTATGAGCACGGCTGGGATATCGGCTGGGCACTGCTGATCGGCCTGCTCTGCGGCGTGGCCATCGGCGCGATCAACGGCATCCTGGTTGTGCATGTAGGCCTGCCGGCCTTCATTGCAACCATGGGTACCCAGTACATGGTTGGCGGCGCACGCTACCTGTTCATCCATGGTTACCAGCTCAACATCCAGAACAGCCTGGTGGATTTCTTCAACTTGCGCATCGCGGGCATGCTGCCCTACTTCTGGATCATGGTAATCCTGTATGTGATCGTGTTCATTGTGATCAAGTTCACCCTGTGGGGCCGCCGCATCCGCGCGGTTGGCGACAACGCAGAAGTGGCTTCCCTGGCGGGTATCAACGTTAAGAAGATGAAGCTGGTTGCCTATGTGCTGGCAGGCTTCTTCTCCGCAATCGCCGGTATCCTGATCACCCTGGACCTGGGCTACGGCCTGCCGGAAAACGGCGATGGCTGGGAGTTCCGCGCCATCGCGGGCTGCGTCGTAGGCGGCGTTTCCCTCTCCGGCGGCAAGTGCTCCCCCCTCGGCATCATCATCGGCGTAACGCTGATTCAGGTTGCTGAGAGCGCCATCATCTTCCTGGGCATGCCCACCACCATGCGCGTGGCAGTTCAGGGCGCCCTGATGGCCTTGGCGGTTCTGTTCGATATCTTCAGACAGTCCCGCAAGGTTGCTGCATAATACAAGTATTTTTAGGGAGTGCTGTTCCGCATGGGGCAGTGCTCCCTTGGGGTAAAGAAATAAAAAGATACGAGGTATAAAAACATGAAAGTGGATCTCAATGGAAAAGTTGTTATCGTTACTGGCGGCGGCGGAGCCATCGGCAGCGCAATGTGCATGCAGCTGGCGGCGAACGGCGCGAAGGTGATCGTTGCAGGCCGAACCCTGAAAACCCTTCAGGCCACCGTTGACGCGGTGAAGGCTGCCGGCGGCGAGGCCACTGCTGTTGTTACCGATGTTTCCAAGCCGGAAAGCGCGGCGAACATGATCGCAGAAACTGTGCGCATCTATGGCCGTTTGGACTGCCTGGTAAACAATGCCGGCATCAACGGCGGTCCCGAATACCGCAAGCGCATCTATGAATACGATGACGGCCTGTGGGATCGCATCGTCTCCATCGACCTGAACGGCGTTTACTACTGCTCCAAACCGGCAGTTCAGCAGATGCTCAAGCAGGGCGAAGGCGGCAGCATCATCAATATCGGCTCCATCGTGGGCCTGACTCCCCTGCGCCTGCAGTGCGCCTTTACCGCTGCAAAGGCCGGCGTATTCAACCTCACCAAGACCATGGCCCTGGAACTGGCCCCGGAAAACATCCGCGTAAACGGCATTGCGCCTGGCTCCATCATGTTTGAAGGCACCCGCGAGCTGTTCTATGCCGATCCTGTGAAGGCAGAGGGCATCATGAGCCACATCCCGCAGCACCGCCCGGGCGAGCCGGACGATATCGCGAGCATGACCTGCTTCCTCGCCAGCGAGGACGCCAAATACATGACCGGCTCCATCTGCACGGTGGACGGCGGCTGGATTTGCGGCTACAACAGGGAAGTGTAAGGCGAATACGGATTAAAGCGGAAGAAATACCCGTAAAATTGGGAGGTAAAATATATGAATCTGAATGGAAAAGTTGTGATCGTCACTGGCGGCAGCGGAGCCATCGGCAGCGCGATCTGCAAGCGTTTTTCCAAGGGCGGCGCGAAAGTGGTTGCCGCAGCCAGAAATCTTGAAAAGCTGGAGGCCGTCGTGGCGGAAATGAAAGCTGCGGGCGGCGAAGCCACTGCATTGGTGGTGGATGTGACCGATAAGGCATCCTGTGCGAAGCTGGTGGAGGAGACCGTGCGCATCTATGGCCGGGTGGATTGCCTGGTAAACTGCGCGGGCGTGACCGGCAGAATTGAAAACCGCAAGCCCATGCACGAGTATGACGACGAACTGTGGAACAAGGTGATCGCCACCAATATGACCGGCGTGTTCAACACCTGCAAGCCGGTGATTGGCGAGATGATGAAGCAGGGCATTAAGGGCAGCATTATCAATGTGGGCGCGGCCACCGGCCTGATCCCGCTGAAGCTGCAGTGCGCACATTCCGCCGCAAATGCCGGCGTTTTCAACTTCACCAAGGCCATGGGCATGGAGATGGGTCCGGAGCAGATCCGCGTGAACGCCATCGCGCCCGGCGAGACCTGGAACGGCGATGTGAAGGGCTTTGCAGGCGATGATGCTGCCAAGCAGGCGGAAATCACCTCCCACATTCCCTTTGGCCGCCTGGGCGAAGCCGATGAAATCAGCGGCATCGCGGCATTCCTGGCCAGCGACGAGGCCAGCTACATCTCCGGCGCGATCATCCCCGTGGACGGCGCTTGGACCAGCGGCTATTCGAGAGATTTTTAAGATACGATGCTCTGATTCAAAAGCAGCCGGCCGGAGGCGTCTTTCCGCCCTGACTTTGCTTTGAAACGCAGCGCTGCTGCGCAGCCTTTCGTGCAGCTTTGTCAGGCACAAAAAGCTGCTCCTCATTGCGCTGCTTTTGCGTTGGATTTGTATCCGGACAGAAGATTTCTTAATTCGACAGAGAGGATTACATAATATGAAGGTATTATTGGCATATCAGCCGGGCGAGCTGCGCGTCGTTGAGATGGAAAAGCCGGTCCCGGGTCCCCGTGAGATTCTCTGCAAGGTATCCCACTGCGGCGTGTGCGCCACGGACGTGGCCATCATGAAGGGCATCCTGAACCTGGGCAAGGGCAACGAGCCCATCTACCCCGTGCGCCTCGGCCATGAGTGGAGCGGCACGGTTGTGGAAACCGGCGAGGGCTGCTGGCGCTTCAAGGTGGGCGACCGCGTGATTTCCGATACCGGCTATTCCTGCGGCGAATGCGAAATGTGCCGCAAGGGCGAATACCAGAGCTGCCTGAACGGCCGCGCCATCGGCACCACCGGCAATTGCTGGCCGGGCGGCTTCGCGGAGTATATGCTCGTTCCCGAGCGCATCGCCTACAAGGTTCCCGAGAACGTGGGCCTGGACGAGGCTGCGCTGATTGAGCCCACCAGCATCGGCTATTACGGCATCGAGCGCGCGGGCTTTGATGCAACCACCACCCTGCTGATCATCGGCACCGGCCCCATCTCCCTGGGCGGCATGGCCGTGGCGAAGGCCATGGGCATCGGCAAGACCATCGTTGCAGGCCGCAAGGATGCAAAGCTGGCCGTTGCCAAGGAACTGGGCGCGGATGTGATCGTGAACATGACCAAGGAAGACCTGCGCGAAGTGGTGATGCGCGAGACCGACGGCCGCGGCTGCGAGATCGTGATGGACTCCACCGGCGCGCCCTCCCTGATCAACGATGCGATGGAGCTTGTGCGCGGCAGCGGCAAGCTGGTGATTCCCGCATTCTATGAGCAGGAGCTCAACCATGTGATGCTGGACCGCATCATCGCAAGAAACTGCATGATCATCGGCGCTGCGGGCACCCCGAACATCGGCCCGAAGGTGCTGAACCTGCTCAGCAGCGGCAAGCTGAGCCTGCGTCCCATGCTGACTGACCGCTTCCCCTTCTCCCAGGTTGAGGACGCCTTCGCAGCAGTGACCGCCCGCAACGAAAGCAGAGTAAAGGTAATGGTGGATTTCGAATGAAAGCATGGAAACCGGATGTAAGCCGCGAGGCATGCGTGCGCCGTTATGGCAATATCAAGCAGCTCGGCGGCTTGAAGCGGTATGTGTTTTCGGATGGAAAGGCAAGCGGCGTTGAGGCCGTGGATGTGGAAACCGGCGGTGGGCTGCGCTTTACTGTGCTGCCTGGCCGCGGCATGGACATTTCGGAACTTCGCTATCGCGGGGTTCCGCTTGCCTATCTTTCCAAAACCGGCGTGACCGCTCCTTCCTATCATGATCCCCGGGATATGCAGTGGCTCAAGAGCTTCTTTGCCGGCCTGCTCACCACCTGCGGTATTTCCAATGCCGGCCCCGAATGCCGGGATGATATCGGCATTCTCTCCGATGTACCCTTCGGCCTCCATGGCGATATTTCCAATATCGGCGCGGACAACGTTTGCACCCGGGAGGAATGGGTGGATGGAAAATACCAGATGATGGTATCCGGCCGCATGGAGGAGGGCCGCCTGCACGGCGAGCATTTGCAGCTGCGCCGCACCGTGACCACGGAGCTGGGCGCAAACAAGCTCTGCGTGGAGGATGAATTCTCCAACCAGGGCGAGCTTCCCCAGAAGCTGATGTTCTTCTACCACATCAACCTCGGCCATCCGCTGCTCGGCCCCGGCGCGCGCTTTGCTGCTCCCAGCAAGCGCATCTGGGCGGAAAGCGAGCATGCCAAGGCCGGAATGGATATTTACGATAAATGCGCGCTTCCCCAGCCGGGATACCTGGAGCAGCAGTTCTTCCATGAGATGGGCGCCGACGAGGATGGAAATACCATCTGCGCCCTGATCAACGATGAGCTGGAAATTGCGCTGTACTTGAAGTACAATGTGCGCGAGCTGCCCTGCATTGCCGAATGGAAGGTGCTGCGGGATGGGGAATATGTGCTGGCCTTCGAGCCCGGCAACTGCCATCCCATCGGCAGAATCGCGCAGAACGAACGCGGACATGAGATTCTCGAGCCCATGCAGCGCCGCTTCAGCCATCTGGAGATCGGCATTGCGGATGGCCCGGAGGAGATCGCCGCCCTTGAAGAGGAAATCGCCAGAAGGAGGTAATTCCCATGGGCAAACCCATTGTAGTATTTGGCAGCTTCGTAGTGGACCTCACCAGCCGCAGCCAGGGCCTCCCGGTTCCGGGACAGACCATCCTGGGCTCCAGCTTCAAGATGGGCCCCGGCGGCAAGGGCAGCAACCAGGCCGTGGCCGCCCATCGCGCCGGCGCGGATGTGACGCTGGTCACCAAGGTGGGCAAGGATGTGTTCGGTAAGGTCGCCCTGGATTTCTACAAGGGCGAGGGCATGAATACCGATTATATCCTGGAAGACGAAAAGCGCGAGACCGGCGTGGCGCTCATCCTGGTGGACGAAAATTCCGCACAGAATGAAATCGTGGTGGTTCCTGCCGCATGCGCCAACATCAGCATGGACGAGGTGGAAAAGTGCCGCGCGCTGATCGAAGGCGCGGACATCCTGCTGCTGCAGCACGAAATCAACTTTGACGCCCAGTACAAGGTGATCGATATCGCCTATAACGCGGGCGTGAAGATTGTGCTGAACCCCGCTCCCGCATGCGAGGTTCCCGAGGATGTGCTCAAGAAGATTTACTGCGTGACCCCCAACGAGACCGAGGCGCAGGTGCTCACCGGCGTTGAGGTGAAGAACCTGGAGGACGCCCAGAAGGCGGCCAAGGTGTTCCTGGATAAGGGCGTAAAGAACGTGGTGATCACCATGGGCTCCCTGGGCGCATTCGCCACCGATGGCGAAAAGAGCGAACTGGTGCCGCGGCTCTCCGTAAACGCCATCGACACCACCGGCGCGGGCGACGCCTTCAACGGCGGCTTCGTGATGGCGCTCTCCGAGGGCAAGGATCTGTTTACCGCCCTGCGCTACGGCAATGCCACCGGCGCGCTCTCCGTCACCAAGCTTGGCACGGCTCCCGCCATGCCCACCCGTGCGGAGATTGACGCGATGGTGAAAGAGAATTACAATATCTGAGGAGGAAAAACCATGGATTATCCGCTGGGCGTAAGACGCGATGGTTCCTACTATACGCGCATTGAATGGGCAAGCCATACCGAATCCGATCCCACCTTCTGGGTTGTAAACCTGATCCGCGATGATACCGAGCGCAACGGCGGCACCTGGGGTGCACACACCGAGGGCGGCGCAAACGTAGTGCTCAGCTTCTTCGGCGAGGAGCAGAGCGTTTCCAAGGTGCGCATCTTCCGCAACGTGGGCCTGGATATCTCCATCCTGGATGAGTTGGCCAAGACCATCGATATCTATTATTCCGATACCGACGAGCCCCGCAAGCTGCGCCGCGCCGAGGATGATATCGAAGCAGTGGATTGGAAATTTGTGATGCGCGTGCCCATGGAAAAGGCCGAGGGCTGGCAGGATATTCAGCTTCCCGAAACCATCAAGGCCAAGTACATGCGCTTTGTGCTGGTGGACAACCACAACGATGAAACCACCCGGGAAACTGCCCGCGGCTGGACCGAGACTTCCGAGATTAAAATCTATCCGTAATGGTCATAAATTCTGAAATACCGAAAGTGCGCTTTCTTCTTTCAGAATTTACTCCCTGTCATTAAAATTGTGAACAACGAAAAACAATCAGGAAAAGAGGATATTATCATGGAAAAGCAGAAGTGGACGCTTGTTAACGCAGAAAATGTTGTAGCCCTGGAATGCGGCGATGTTTATTCTTCCAAGATGCTCACCGGCGATGAAATGGCCGGCTTCCCCGTAATGAACATCAACGAAGGCACCCTGAAGCCCTTCTCCCGCACCTCTGGCGGCGCGCATGAGGAGACCGAAATCTATTACATGGTAGACTGCGGCGAGCCCAGCTGGGTAGTGCTGGATGATGAATATGTGCCGGTAAAGAATGGCGATATCATCATCATCCCCCCGCATGTTTTCCACTGGATTGACAACACCAAGTGCGACAAGCCCTTCAAGCTCTTCACCTTCTGGCCCCGCCAGGAGCAGAACGAGGTGTTCTTCGTGCGCGAAAAGGCATGGGGCACTTCCGTAAAGTATGTGGATGATCAGTACACCGAGAAGCGCCTGGGCAAATGAGTAAGGCTTGCATAGCAGTTTTCGGCGATCTGCTGTATGATTGCTTTATCTGGTCGGACCGCTTGCCGAAGGTGGGAGAGACCGTGACCGGCTATGCCAGCGGCTTCTTTGCCAGCGGCAAGGGCGGCAACCAGGCGGCAACCTGCGCCCGGCTCGGCGCGCAGGTATACATGCTGGGCAAGGTTGGCGATGATGAGCGCGGCAAGATCCTGCTGGATACGATGCTGGAAAACCATGTGAATGTGGATGGCGTGGTGGTAAGCCGCGAGCATCCCACCGGCACGGATTGCGTGCTGGTTGCCCGGGATGGCCACAATGCCATCGTGGTCGCGCCCAATGCAAATGCCACGGTGACTGCCGAAGAGGTGGAGGGCATGCGCCCCTACTTCGAAAAGGCGGGCTCAGCGCTCTTCCAGCTGCAGATCAATTCTGATGCGGTAGAGCATGCCATGCGCCTTGCCAGGGAGTGCGGCTGCAAGGTTGTGCTCAATCCTGCGCCGGCCTGCGAAATCCCGGATGCAATGTTCGCCCTGGCGGACTTTGTAACCCCCAACGAAACCGAGGCCGAATTCTTCACCGGCGTAAACCAGGCGGATTATCCCATGGAAATCTGGCGGGAAAAGGCGGCGAAGGCCATGCATGACCGGGGCGTGAAGGCGTTGATCATCACCATGGGCGAGCATGGCGCGTATTACAGCGGCCCGGAAGGCGCTTTCATGATGCCTGCCTTCAAGATTCAGCCGGTGGATTCCACCGCTGCGGGCGACGCCTTCAACGGCGGCTTTGCCGTGAGCATCGCGGCAGGCAGGATGTAAAGGAAGCCATGCGCTACGGCAGCGCATGCGGCGCCATCACCACCATGCGGCGCGGAAGCATGCCGTCGCTGCCGGATGCAGAAGAAGTAAAAGTATTTCTGAATGAACATATGGAGGTATAAAACCCATGAACATCGCAAGATATTTCGACTCCGCAGTTCTCAAGCCCGATATGACTCCCGAACAGGTTGAGGCCGCCATCAAGGAGAGCATCGCCTTCGATTCCTACAGCGTATGCGTGCGCGGCTGCGATATCGATCTGGCCATGAAGCTCACCGAAGGCACCAATACCTGCGTTTCCTGCGTTCTGGACTTCCCCTATGGCTACGGCGGCGTGGAAGCCAAGCGCGCGGCTGCCAAGGATTACGCTTCCAAGGGCGTAAAGGACATCGACATGGTGATGAACTATGGCGCAGCCCGCGGCGGCGCATGGGACGTTGTTGAAGAAGAGATCAAGGCGGTTGTCGAAGAGGCTCACAAGAAGGGCGTTATCGTAAAGGTTATCTTTGAAACCAGCCAGCTGACCGTCGAGCAGATTTGCAAGGGCACCGAGGTTTGCATCGCAGCAGGCGCGGACTTTGTAAAGACCTCCACCGGCTTCAACGGCGGCGGCGCAACCGTAGAGGCCGTAAAGGCCATGCTGGACACCGCAAAGGGCCGCATCAAGGTGAAGCCCTCCGGCGGCATCCGCAACTATGAAACCGCCAAGATGTATGTGGATATGGGCGTTGACCGCCTGGGCATCGGCTTCACCAGCTGCAAGCCCATTGTTGAGGGCGGCACTTCTACTGAGGCATATTAATTGACGGGAGGGTTACGTTGGGGGACTCTGTCCCCCAAGCCCCCAGCCAAAGGGAATGATTCCCTTTGGAAACCCCTGCAAAAAAGGCACGCATTGCGTGCCTTTTGATTTTTTATGCGCTGCGCAGCAGCGCTTGCTGAGGGTTCCAAGGGGGATCATCTCCCTTGGCGGATTCTTAAGGCGGAGCCTTAAGCAGGGTCTGGGGCAGCGCCCCAGAATCTCCCCTCACTCCTTCGCGTGCGGCTTGAAGATCAGCGCGTTCAGCAGGCCGAAGAGGATGGCGGCGGCGATTCCGGCGGCGTTGCGGGTGATGCCACCGATGAAAGCGCCCCAGATGCCGTACTTCTGCACGCCCTCGATGGCACCCATGCAGAGGTTGTAGCCAAAACCGGTGAGCGGCACGGTCGCGCCGGCGCCGGCAAAGTCCACCAGCGGTTTGTAGATGCCCAGCGCTCCGAGGAACACGCCGGAGACCACGAAGAGCACGAGGATGCGGGCGCTGGTGAGCTTGGTGAGCTGCATCAGCAGCTGGCCGATCACACAGATCAGGCCGCCGACCACGAAGGCCTTTACAAATCCAAGGAAGATTTCCATCTCAGCAGCCTCCTTCCACGCACATGGCGTAGGAAATGGAGGGGATGCTCTCGCCCTGCAGGGTGCTGGTGGGGGAGAGCATTGCGCCGGAACCGGCGATCAGCACGCGCCTGAGCTCGCTGCGCTCCAGCCTGCCCATGATCCAGCCGCAGCTCACCGCAGCCACGCAGCCGCAGCCGCTGCCGCCGGCGTGGGGGTCCTGCTCCTGGTAGAAGAGGGAATTGCCGCAGTCGATCAGCTTTTCATCCGGCATTTCCACGTTTCCCCGGTGGAAGAGCTCCATAAGCAGGTTGCGGCCGATCCAGCCGAGGTCGCCGGTGACGATCAGATCGTAATCTGCGGCGCTGCGGCCCGTATCGGCAAAGTGGGCGGCGATGGTATCGTACACAGCAGGGGCCATGGCCGCGCCCATGTGGTTGGAATCCTTGATTTTGAGATCGATGACCCGGCCTACCGTGCCGCACATCACCCTGAGCCCATCTGCGCCCTTGTCCAGCAGCACGCAGCCGCAGGCTGTGGCCGTCCAGGAGGCCTGGGGAGGCCGCTGGTTGCCCATCTCCAGGGGGAAGCGGAACTGTCTCTCCGCCGTACAGAAGTGGCTGGAGGCGGCGCAGACTGCATTATCCGCAAAACCGCCGCTGATGAGCGCGCTGCCCAGCAGGGCGGACTGCACGAAGGTGGAGCAGGCGCCGTACTGGCCGAGGAAGGGGATTTCCAGCGCCCGGGCGGCGAAGCTGGAGGCGATGATCTGGTTGTTCAAATCGCCGGAGATCATCAGCTGGATATGGTCGAGGGTGAGGTTCGCCTTCTGCACCGTTTGTTCCACGGCGCGGCGCACCATTTCGCCCTCCGCCAGCTCCCAGCTCTTCATGCCGAGCAAATCATCATCGAGGATGACATCGAATTCCTTCGCCAGCGGGCCCTTGCCCTCCTTGGGACTGACGATGCTGGTGCGCGCGGCGATCCGGGGCGGGTTATCGAAGATGAAGGTTTGCTTGCCGCAGCGGCTCAAAACAGCCACCCCCTTATGATCCAGTAAATGAAGCCCACCAGCATGGAGGCGACGATGCCGAAGGTGAGCACCGGCCCGGCCAGCTGGAAGATGCGCGCGCCGATGCCCAGCACGATGCCCTCCCGGCGGTATTCAATGGCCGGGGCGGCCACGGAATTGGCGAAGCCCGTGATGGGCACAATGGAGCCTGCGCCCGCATAGCGGCCGATTTTATCGTATACGCCGATGCCGGTGAGGGTGGTGCCGATGAAGATGAGGATGACCGAGGTGAGCATCGGGGCCGTTGCTTCGCTGAGCTCCAGCTTTTCTGCCAGCAGGTTCAGCGCCTGGCCGATGCAGCAGATCAATCCGCCCACCCAGAATGCCCGGAAGCAGCCGCGCACATGCCGGGAAGGCGGGGTCATTTCGTGAACGAGTTTTTTATAGCTCTCCGGGGAGATGGGCTGTTGGTTCATGGCTTTGCCTCCTTGCTGCGCACATGGTCGCTGCCGCCGCGAAAGCGGGCTTCATCCAGCTGGTAGCGGCTGGGAAATTCATATTCCGCGCATGTCTTTTCAAAGCGGCCCATGGATCAATCCCTCCCTTACCAGCACGGCGTCGGTGAATACCTGTGCCCGGGGCTCCGGCCGCAGCAGGAGCCATGCGATGATGGCCGCGCAGGCAATGACGCCCGCCAGAAGCGCCGCGCAGATGATTTTATAGCTTCGATCTTCCATGCGCATACCTCGCTTTGCATGTTGATGGCTTTATTCTGGACGAAGGGGCGCGGGTTTATAACAAAAAAATGCTCCCGGAAATTTCTTCCGGGAGCATTTGATGAAATTCCTTATACAAACACCAGCTGCACCAGCAGCATGTATGCAATGGTGCCGCCCGCGATGGAGAGCAGCATCTTCCGCTTCCACAGATGCAGGGCAACCACGATGATGATGGCGATGAGCTCCGGCAGGCCATGGCTGCCGGACAGGATATCCACATTTTTCAGGCAGTACACCACCAGCATGCCGAACACGGCGGCGGGCAGGGCATGGCCGAGGAAGCGGATATATTTCGGCGTGGGCTTGCCCGCAGGGAAGAGCACGAAGGGCAGGAAGCGGGTGAGCATGGTGGCGAGCGCGCAAACGGCGATGGTGATCAAATGCTGGGTGGTGGTCATGCGCGTTTTTCCTCCCTTTCGTTGATTCTTTCAATGGGCTTGCGGGCGAGGGTGAGCATGGCGAGGATCGCGGCCATGGCGGGCAGCAGGAAATCCCCGGAGCCGAAGATCCACAGGGCGACCAGCGAGCAGCCGGTGCCGATCAGGGCGGAGATATGCTGCTTATCCTTGCGCCACTGCTCGATGAAGATCACCACGAACATGGCCGTCATAGAGAAATCGAGGCCGGTGGTGTTGAAGCTGATCAGCGAGCCGAAGATGCCGCCGATGGTGGCGCCGGAGAACCAGTAAAACTGATCGAGGATGGTGACGAAGAACATGAACCAGCCACGGTCCACATCCTCGGGCACATCCACCGCGCAATTTACGGAGAAGGTTTCATCCGAAAGGCCGAAGATCATATACAGCTTCTTCTTGCCCACGGCGCGGTATTTATCCAGCATGGAAATGCCGTAAAACAGGTGGCGCGCCTGCACCAGCAGCGCCATCACGAAGGCCTGCACCGGGTTGAACGCGCCCAGCAGCAGGTTTACGATTACGAATTCCAGCGATCCGCCGAACACCACCAGGCTGGTGAGCATCGGGTACCAGAACGGGAAGCCGGACTGGGTCATGTACACGCCGTAGGTGATGCCCAGAAACAGATAACCCGTCAGCACGGGTATGGTGTGGGGAAACGCCGCCCGGAACGCCCGGGCCAGCTTGCCTTGCTTCTTCATTTGTGTCACTTCTTATCATCATGGAATTTCCATATAGCATAGCACTGAATGCAAGATTATGCAAGTTTATTCATATTAAAATCGCTTGGAGGCGGGATGTGCCAGGGGAAGGAGTCCCCCCTTGGAACCCTCTGAAAAAATGATCTCAGAGCGAGGTTATTTTAAGGGGGGAGAAGGTAGATTATCCTTTGTGTGGAAGGGATAAAGAATCAAGCCTGTACGGCATGAATGCGGAGAGGCAGAGGAGTTTTCATAAGTAGCTATATTGTGGCATTTTTGCAAATTCATTGAAAATTGCTTGTGTACAATGTTTGGCATATGCTATAATCTGTAAGAATAATTATGAACTAGAGGTCTGGATATGCGCTTCAAGAGAGTTCTCACCTTTGCCCTTGCCATCTTCATGGCAGTTTCCTGCCTGTGCACCTCTGCGCTGGCGGAATATGATAAGCCGTATTACATCGATGTGGATCTCACCAACCAGATCATCACCGTGTACAATACGGAGGACAACAGCGTGGCAATGCAGTGCCTCACTTCTTCCGGCACGGTGGGCCATGAAACTCCCCAAGGCGTTTACTACCTGCCTGCCAAGGACCGCGATGATGAGCGCTCCGAGTGGTATAATTTCTATGCCCTCGGCGTGTACGCAAAGTGGGCCACCCGCATCATCAATGGATATCTCTTCCATTCCATCCCCTGCCGCCGGCCGGATTTGGATTATGTGGTGGAGAAGTATGTGGATCAGTTCGGCATGCCCGCCTCCCACGGCTGCCTGCGCATGCGCGTGGAGGATGCGGAGTTCATCGCGAAGAACTGCCTGCGCGGCACCCGGGTTACGATCTACGAGAGCGGCGAGCTGGACGAGGACCTGCGCTCCCTGCTCTACATATCCTCCTACCATGCCTCCGAGGGCATGGGCTACCAGGAATTCCTGGGCGTATCGGACGACGCCCTCGGCCGCGGCTCCACCGGCAATGAGGTGCTGGATTTGCAGTACCGCCTGACGGACCTGGGCTACTACGGTGAGGAGCCGGACGGCGTGTACGACACCACCACCATCTCCGCTGTGAAGCGCTTGCAGAAGGACATGGGCCTGGCCCAGAACGGCATCACCACGGACAGCATGCTGGAAGTGATCTACTCCGATGATGCGCCGGTATCCAACGGTGTGGTCACCCTCACGGAGGGCAAGAGCGGCCCCGTTGTGAAGAAGCTGCAGACCGCGCTCCAGCAGCTGGGCGTGTACACGGAGGATCTTGACAGCATCTACGACCTCGGCGTGACCGAGGCCATCAAGACCTTCCAGGACCTCTGCGGCTACGATGTGGACGGCGAAGCCACTCCGGAAATCCAGCAGTGCATCTATTACCAGAGTGCCCAGCTGGAGGAGATGTTCGGCGAGGGCAGCGTGCCCGCAGCGGAATATGTCACCGAGGAAATCCTGAAGGGCACGGTGGATGCGGAGCTCAAGATCAAGATTCGCGAGGAGATGGACACCGAGAGCCGGGAGCTGACCAAGGTTTCCCCCGGCGACACCGTGCTGATCCTCGATTATGAAACCGACGACAAGTGGTGCAATGTTGTGGCCAACGGTAAGACCGGCTACATGTACCAGAAGTATCTGGATCCCTACACCGAGGAGAACGTGATCATCCAGTTCTCCGACGGCTCCAAGGTATACACCCTTGGCCGCACCATGGAGGAGCGGCTGAGCGGCGCGGATACCATTGCCGAGGAATTCAGCGAGTATTACGCCAGCGAGCAGTTCACCAGCTCCGTGGATGACACGGTAGACTATGTAACCGTGAACACCGGTTCCGACGATGTGCGCCTGAACCTGCGTGCCGAAGGCAGCTCCGAGGGCGCGATTCTGGCCGAGGTTCCCAACGGCACCGACCTGCGCGTGCTCTCCAACGATGGCGAGTGGACCCGCGTGGGCTACAACGAGGAAATCGGCTACCTGATGAACCAGTACCTCACCTTCTGGGAGGGCAGCAGCGATGAGCTTTCCGATGGTTCCGATGAATATGTGGGGCTGGAGGATATCGATTATGAAGCCATGGCCGTCGAGGAGCTGAAGGCCATCGTGATCGGCGAGACCTACAACGAGGAGGGCACCAAGCTGCGCCCCTACCTCTACGAGGAGCCCTCCCGCCGCGCGGACAAGCTGAGCATCCTGGAGGAGGGCGCGCAGGTGGAAGTGCTGGAATTCTGCGAGGAGGAAGGCTGGGTACAGATCCAGTACTTCGCCCAGACCGGCTACATGTACGACGCCTGCCTGAACTACCAGTTCGAGGGTGCATAAGTGGGGGAAATGGCAGGGACGCCGTCCCTGCGCCCTGCTTAAGGGCCATTGTTCCTTAAGAATCCCATGAATAAAAAATCGATCCCGGAGCGGGATCGATTTTTTATGGGGAAATTGGCGGCGGTATGTGGGCGTCCCGCCCTACGGTTTCACTTCGGTTGGGATAGATACTTCTCAAGAGAAGGCATTGTTTCTGTTCCGAAGTATTTCAAAGGCACGCATTTGCGTGCCTTTTCTGAGGGTTCCAAGGGGAATCATTCCCCTTGGCGGAGCCCCGGAGGGTTCCCATATGTTCCTTTTCCTCAAGCCGAAGGCGCCTTTTCGTAATACTTCTGAACGTGGGCGAGTGCATCGCGCATGATCTTGCGATCCCGTTCATAGGTCAGGCGGGTGAGCGCCTCATCTACGGGTACCCAGTTTGCCTCGGCAATTTCTTCCGGCTGGGGAATGATTTCCTTCTGCGTGGTGATCGCTGCGAAGATGACCACCAGCTTCTGGATATCCGTGCGAATGTTATAGCGGTTTTCGGCGCGGTAGCGGCGGTCCACCTTTACGCGGATGCCCGTCTCTTCCAGAACCTCGCGCTCGGCGGTGTGGCTCTCCAGCTCGCCGGCCTCCATATGCCCCTTGGGGAAGGAGATATGCTTGCCGCGCGCATGCCGGATCAGCAGCACATTCCAGCCATTCGTGTCCCTCCGGAAAATCACTGCGCCGCAGGATTTTTCGTACTTCATGTCAGCCTCCGTAGAAAGCCCGGGGAATCAGAGCTTCTCGATTGCATCCGCAATCGATTCAAGCCAGTTTCCGTCGAACATTTCGATCAGGCCCTTGTCGCAGGCGGCTGCGAGGAGGGGATTGATGGGCAGCTTTGCGGTATTGGCAACGCCGTTGCGCGCGGCGATTTCCTCCACATGGCTCTCGCCGAAGATGTGGTGGGCCTTGCCGCACTCGTCGCACTGGAAGTAGCTCATGTTTTCCACGATGCCCAGCACCGGCACATTCATCATCTGTGCCATGCGAACGGCCTTTTCCACGATCATGCCCACCAGCTCCTGGGGAGAGGTGACGATCAGGATGCCGTCCAGCGGCAGGCTCTGGAACACGGTAAGCGGCACATCGCCGGTTCCCGGAGGCATGTCCACGAACATGAAGTCCACATCGCCCCAGAGCACATCGGTCCAGAACTGCTTGACAGTTCCGGCGATGACCGGGCCGCGCCATACCACGGGATCGGTTTCATTTTCAAGCATCAGGTTCAGGGATACCAGCTTCACGCCGGTGGTGCTCACAGCGGGGATGATGCCATCATCGCAGGCGCTGAGCATACCGTGCACACCGAAGGATTTCGGAATGGAGGGGCCGGTGATATCGGCGTCCAGGATGGCGGCGTTATGGCCGCGGCGGCGCATGGTGACGGCCATCAGGCTGGTGATCATGCTCTTGCCGACGCCGCCCTTGCCGCTCACGACGCCGATCACGCGCTTCACATTGCTGTGCTTGTTCGCCGGCGCGCGGAAATCCGGCTTCTGCCCATTGCGGCTGGGACAATTCTCACCGCAGCTGGAGCAATCATGGGTACAATTTTCACTCATATTTGCGAACCTCGAATCTCAAGATTTTACTATCTTATCATAGACCCGCGGCAAGCATAAGTCAAGCAATTTTCCGCTACTTTTTTCAGGAATCCGCCGGGAATTCTTATCATAAATCGATCCATGCCGTGCCGGTGGCCGCCAGCTGCACCCGGCCGGTGATGCATATCCGGCGGATATGGCCGGCGTCGCACTGGGCCTGCACCCGTATCGTGCCGCCGGGCTGGGAGAGGGAAAGATCGCCCCTTCCCTGCAGCGCCGTATAGGCGCCGATGGCTGCCGTGCCGCTGCCGCAGCCGCGCTCCCACACGGCGCTGCCGGTTTCCTTCACATACACCAGCGGGAGGAAGGCGGATAGATTATGGTTTACCAGCAGTATGCCGAGGGCTTCCATCTGGAGAAGATCGCACCAGCCGGCGATTTTTGCCTCTGCTTCCGCGCGGGTCATCTGGCCATCCAGCACGATGATGTGGGCGATGCCATCGAAAAACACAATCGGGCGGCCTTCGAAGGTGCCGAAGCTCTTTGGCAGCGGCATGTTCACGGTTCCGAGGTAAGTATTTCCACTGCGCTCGATGCGGCAGTTCACGACGCCCTCCGCGCCGGAAACCTCCAGCGGGATATCCGCCGTGCAGCCATCCGCAAGGCCATCCTGCCATGCAAGGTAGGCGGCCATGGACATGCTGGCATTTCCGCAGAATTCGCCGCCCATCATCTGCAGGCGGGATCGCGCGCCGGCCAGGGACGGCTCCTCAAGAAAGCCCACCTGCTCCGCATAGACGCTGTTGTAAGCCATGAGCCGGGCGGAGACGGCCGCCTGCAGGTCCCGGGGTACGGGATCGGTGACGATGATGGTCATGTTCTGGGTGGGGCTGAGCTTTGCGAAATTCAGTTTCATAGTGTTTCTCCATAGTTTAGACAAGCCCCGGCCCGCGCAGGCGGGCCAAGGGAAAGGGAATAAAGGGAACAAACTCCCCTTATGCAGGGGAGTTGAAAGGGGAATGTTTAGTTGAACCTGGACAGGAACTGTATCGTGCGCTCCTGCTGGGGATTGTTGATGATATCGTTGGGGTTGCCCTGTTCCACGATCACGCCGCCATCCATGAAGATTACATGATCGGATACATCCCGGGCGAAGGCCATTTCATGGGTGACGATCACCATGGTCATATCCTCGGCGGCGAGGTCGCGGATGACATGCAGGATTTCGCCGGTGAGCTCGGGATCGAGGGCGGAGGTGGGTTCATCGAAGAAGAGAATCTTCGGCTGCATGGCGAGCGCCCTCGCGATGGATACGCGCTGCTGCTGGCCGCCGGAGAGCTGGTAGGGATAGGCGTCCTCCTTGTCGGAGAGGCCCATCTTCTTGAGAAGCTCCCGTGCGGTGGAATACACCTCGTCCTTGCTGCGCTTCTGGATCAGAATCGGCGCTTCGGTGATGTTCTTCAGCACCGAATAATGGGGGAAGAGGTTGAAATTCTGAAATACCAGGCCGAAGCTGGATTTGATCTTGCGGAGATCGGCGGGGGAGGCGTAAACGGATTTGCCGCCCTCATCCTTGGCGGCGTAGGAGCCGAGATAGGAAAGATCGCCGCCATCCATGGTTTCCAGCAGGGTGGCGCAGCGCAAAAGCGTGCTCTTGCCGCTGCCCGAGGGGCCGATGATGGATACCACCTGGCCCTCCTCCACGGAGAGGGAGATGTCGTTGAGAACTTGTAAATCGCCAAAGCGCTTGCGCATGTGGTTGATTTCCAGAATCTTCATGGGATGCATCTCCTTTCATCAGTGGTAGTAATTCAGGCGGTTTTCCACCCGGTTCATCACGAAGGCCACCAGCATGTTGAACACATAGTAGAATACGCCGGCGATGATGAAGGGCATGAAGCTGGCCTGGGAATTGGCGATCTGCTTGCCGATGGAGAACATCTCCTGGTAGGCCACGGTGAAGGCCATGGAGGTGTCCTTGACAAGGGTGATGACTTCATTGGTCACGCTGGGCAGGATGCGCTTGATTACCTGGGGAAGGATGATGCGCATGAAGGTTTGGAACTTGCTGTAACCCAGCACGGAGGCCGCCTCATACTGGCCGGGGGACATGGATTCGATGCCGCCGCGGTAGATTTCTGCGAAGTAGGCAGCGTAATTGATGGAATAGGCGATGATGATGGGAATCAGCTTATTCCGGGCCACGCTCACGCCGAAGAGATAGAACGGGCCATAGGTTACCGCCAGCAGCTGCAGCATCAGCGGCGTGCCGCGCAGTACGGAGATGTACACCTGGGCGATCCAGCGCAGGGGCTTGATCTTGCTCATGCGAAGGAAGGATACCAGAAGGCCCAGCGGCAGGGAAAACAGCAGCGTAAGGAAAAAGATCGCGCCGGACCTGCCGAGACCTTCGCACATCTTGAGAATCATGGCGGTAATCGTCATTCTTAATTTACCTCTCTACATAGGCACGGGGGTTATCGCTTGCGCCATAACCCCGCGAACCATTTTTGTTGTTTTTTAGGAGGGAAGCCCCAGGTATTTTATTGCATTAACCGAGCAGGCACAGTGCGCTGGTATCCAGTGCGTACTTCTCGGCGAGTGCCAGGTAGGTGCCGTCCTCAACCAGCTCCATGTAAGCGGCCTCCACCTGATCGCAGATGGCTGCATCGGCCTTGCGGAAGCAGATGCCGTAGGATTCGGCTGCGAGGGATTCCTCGAGCATTACATATTCGTCGCCATACTCGGCGATCTTGCCGGCGGCTACGCCGATATCAATGGCGATGGCGTCGATGGAGCCGGCCATCAGCTCGGTGAAGCATACATTGTAGTTCTCAAAGCGCATCAGCTCTGCGAAGGTGGCTACCAGATCAGGCATATCTTCGGTGAGCATGATATCGGCGGAGGTGCCCAGCTGCACGCCAACGATCTTGCCTTCCAGATCTGCGATGGTGGAGATGCCGGAATCTGCCTTGGTGAGGATCATCTGGCTGTTATCAGAGTAAGCCATGGAGAGCTCATAGGCTTCCGGATCCAGTACATCGATGGTCAGGCCGGACCAGATGCAGTCGATTTCGCCGGCGTCCAGGGTGATCAGCTTGGTATCCCAGTTGATCGGAACCAGCTCCAGGCCCCAGCCCAGCTTTTCGCAAACTGCCTGGCACATTTCGATATCGAAGCCGGTGTATTCGCCGTCATCGCCCATGTAGGTGTAGGGCGGATATTCGGCGTCGAAGCCCATCTTGAAGGTGTAGCTTTCGGCCATTGCGGCCACGGAAAGGAGCATAACAAGTGCCATCAGGATAGCGGTAATCTTTTTCATTTTGGAATTCCTCCTGCGTGTTTCGCGGGCCGGAGAATCAAATTGGCGGCTCGCTTGATGTGATGATAGTTTACCACTTTAGCATGATAAACTACCAGCAAGAATTGGTATATTTTATATTAAATACATGTAAATGAAAAATGGTTGTCTGCATACATTAAATTTTCAGGATTTACATGAAATTATGGAAAGGAGCTGCCAAGTTAATGTAGGAGAACTATAATGTAGGCATCAAATGTGGGGGTGAATCTTTGTGAAGAGGGCAAGGCAAAGCTACGAGCTGGATATGGTTCATGGCAAACTGATTCCCAGTATGGCGCGTTTTGCGCTGCCGCTGATGATCACCAGCATTTTGCAGCTGCTCTACAATGCCGCGGATGTGATTGTGGTGGGCAAGTTTGCCGGCAGCGAGCATCTGGCCGCCGTGGGTTCCACGGGCGCGCTGATCAACCTGATTGTGAATGTGTTCCTTGGCCTTTCCATCGGCACGAACGTGATCGCCGCCCGGGATTACGGCGCGCAGGACCGGGAGGGCATGCGCAGGACGGTGCATACCTCCATCGCCATCAGCCTGGTGGGCGGCGTGGTGCTGGGCATTTTCGGCTTCGTGTTCGGCGGAACCTTCTTAAAGTGGATGGATTCCCCGCCGGAAGTGCTGCCCCTGGCCACCGTATATATCAAGATTTACTTCGCGGGCATGCCCTTCAACATGCTCTATAACTTCGGCGCGGCAGTGCTGCGCGCCGTCGGCGATACCAAGCGCCCGCTCTACTTCCTTACGGTGGCGGGCATCGTGAACGTGGTGCTGAACCTGGTGTTTGTCATCGTGTTCCACATGGGTGTGGCGGGCGTTGCGCTGGCTACCATCATCTCCCAGGCGATTTCGGCGGTTCTCGTGGTGATCTGCCTGGTTCACAGCGGCGGCTATGTGCACCTGGATATCCGCCATCTGCGCATCGACCGGGAAAAGCTCGCCGCCATGGCCCGCGTGGGCCTGCCTGCCGGCCTGCAGGGCGCGCTCTTTTCCATTTCCAATGTGCTGATTCAGTCCACGGTGAATTCCTACGGCGCGATCGTGGTGGCGGGCAATTCCGCTGCTCAGAACATCGAGGGCTTTATCTATGCATCCATGAACGCCTTCTACCAGGCGGCCATCACCTTCGTGAGCACCAACATCGGTGCGGGCATGCACAGCCGCATCCGCAAATCCATGGGGGCCGCGCTCTTGCTGGTATTGGCGGTGGGCGTGGGTATGGGCCTGCTGGTTTCTCTGCTGATGAAGCCGCTGCTGGGCATTTATTCGGATGAAGCGGCGGTAATCGAGGCGGGCATCGTGCGCCTGCGCATCTTCGGAATCACCTATTTCCTGTGCGGCTTGATGGATGTGCTCTGCGGCGTGCTGCGCGGCATGGGCCAGTCTGTGGTGCCGATGATCGTATCCATCCTCGGCGTATGCGCCTTCCGGATTTTCTGGATTTATGTGGTGCTGCCCATCTTCCCGGGCCGGGAAGTGCTGTACATGTCCTATCCGGTATCCTGGATTCTCACCGGCGGCGTGCACCTGATCTGCTGCTTCGTGCAGATGCGAAAATTCCCGGTTGATCCCGCGAAGGAGGCGCTGATATGAAGATTGGCAGTGTGATTTCCGCGATGATCGCCTACCTGCGCGGCAACCGCCACGAGGTGGAGCACATGCTGAAGGTGTACGGCTACGCCAAGGCCATCGGCGAGCTGGAGGGGTTGGATGTGCGCACCCAGGAGATTCTTGAGGTCGCCGCCGTGGTGCACGATATCGGCATTCCGCGGGCCATTGAAAAGTACGGCAATGACGCCGGCCCCTACCAGGAGGAGCTGGGCCCCGCCGAGGCGAAGAAGCTGCTGGGCGAATTGGGTTATGATGAAGAATTGGTGGACAGGGTGTGCGCACTCGTCGGCCGCCATCACACCTACACGAATGTGGACGGCATGGACTGCCGCATCCTGCTGGAGGCGGATTACCTTGTAAATGCCAGCCACAACAAGCACGCCCCGGAGGCCATTTCCGCCGCGAAGGGGGCCTTCTTCCGTACGGAGACGGGGATGCGCTTTTTGAAGGAGAATTTTGGGGTGTGAGATGAGGGCCAAAGGGACGCTGTCCTCTGGACTCCCGGCAGGGGGAATGATTCCCCCTGCACCCCTCGGTAATAAAAAATGACCCCGGAGCGGGGTCATTTTTTGTTGGAGAATTGTTCTTCTTGCAAATCGTGCCGGACAGCGGCGCGATTTGTATTTCTGCCGGGGTCCAGGAGGCGGCCCGCCCCCTGGCGGATTCTTAAGGCGGAGCCTTAAGCGTTTTCTCCGTTTTAATCCAGATATTCGTCGATCTCGCTTCGGCCCGGGCGCACGGGAATTTCCTTTTCACCGAAGATTGCCTCCAGGAATGCGGGATCATAGGCCAGCTTTTTCAGGTTTTCCCGGCTGACCACGGAATTTGTGCCGAGGCAGGCCTTGCAGCGGTAATTGCATTCCGGGCACACGCAGCCCAGCTCCAAACTCTCGGATTGGTTCATATAGGTGCCGCACTCATGGCAGCTGCATCTCATTTCAATTCATCTCCTATTTATAGAGCTTGGCCAGGCCGCCCTCTGCGGTTTCGCGGTAGATGTGGTTCAGGTCCCGGCCGGTTTCATACATGGTTTCCACCACCATATCGAAGGATATTTTCCGGGTGGAGGTTAAAAAGCTGGCGATGCGCACGGCGTTGATGGCGCGCATGGCGGCCACGGCGTTGCGCTCGATGCAGGGAATCTGCACCAGGCCGCCGATGGGATCGCAGGTGAGGCCGAGGTGATGCTCGAGGGCAACTTCCGCAGCGTATTCGATCTGATCGATGCCCATTTCAAAGAGCTCGCCCAGCGCGGCGGAGGCCATGGAGCAGGCGGTGCCGATCTCGGCCTGGCAGCCGCATTCCGCGCCGCTGATGCTGGCGTTTCGCTTGACAAGGTTGCCGATCAATCCGGCAACCGCCAGTGCGCGCAGCACCGCCCGGTCGCCCAGGTTCTTTTCATCCTGCATGTATTTCAGCACCGCCGGAACCACGCCGCAGGCCCCGCATGTGGGCGCGGTGACGATGGTGCCGCCGCCGGCGTTCTGCTCGCTCACGGCGAAGGCATAGGCGCACACGATGCGGTTTTCCCGGGTTTCCGGGCGCTCATCGATGTGGCGCTGGTTGTAGAGGAACTGGGCCTTGCGCTCCACATGCAGCCCGCCGGGCAGCACGCCCCGGTGGGTGAGCCCCTCGGTGATGGCGGAGCACATCTGCGTCCAGACCTTGAAGAGGAAATCCCAGATTTCCCTGCCCTCGAAGCGCTCCACATATTCGCTCAGGCGGATGTTGTGGTCCATGCAGTATTCCGCGATTTCCCCGAAGCTGGAGTGAGGATAGATATCCTGCTCCTCCGCAGGCTTCTCCCGGCCCTCAATGCGGATATCCCCGCCGCCGATGGAGAGCACGCGCATGTTGCCGAGCAAATTTCCTTCGCCATCGAATGCGGAGAGATCCATGGTGTTGGGATGGGGCAGGTTCTGCGCCTCCGCATCGAAGCGCACATCGCAGGGAACGGGGGAGAAGCTCTCCACGATCACCCGGTCCGTGCCGTGGCCCGCGCCGGTCTTGGCCAGCGAGCCATAGAGCGCCGCCCGGAAGGATGCCGCCTCCGGATGCTCGGCCTTGAAGATCAGGCAGGCGCGCTCCGGCCCCATGGTGTGGGAGCTGGAGGGCCCCTTGCCGCTCTTAAACATATCGCGGATGGATTTCATCGGTCAATTTCCTTTCCGTTCAGTACGGCGCGGGCGAGGCTTTCGCCCTTGTATTCCAGGCGCAGGCGGAAGAAGGGGGCGTCCTGCTTGAGGAGATTCAGGAAAATCCTGTCTCCCTCCCACTGGGGCAGGGAGAGGAGGGAATCGATGCCGATCCATTCCAGGTTTCCCTCATCGCATTCGATCAATTCGCCGGTAAAGCCGGTGGCGGTGAAGAGGTGCATCACTTCATCCTCCCATTTATCGGACACGAAATCGATCACGGCGCGGTAGCGGTATTCGGTGAGGGTGAGGCCGGTTTCCTCCTTCACCTCCCGCAGCAAGCATTGCTCCGGCGTTTCGCCCGGTTCGATGCCGCCGCCGATGCCGATCCATTTATCCTGGTTGGCGTCGTTTTTCTTCTTGACCCGGTGCAGCATCAGGTACTGCCCGTCCCTTTCAATGTAACACAGCGTGGTTGCTCTCATGCATATCACCCATATTGGAAAACCGCCGCCCACCTTGATCGATGAGCGGCGGATATTGGCTTGGAATTATTCCTTGTGCGCGATGGCCTTGTAATGCTCGATCACGGCTGCATCCTCGGTAATTTCGATGGATACATTGTATTCGCGGCTCTCGCCGGGCTCCAGATAGGTCAGCAGGCCTTCCTCGCGGGCGTCGGCGCGGTTCTTCACGCCGCTGGTGGTGGGCTCGAGGCCCAGGGCATATTCGCCTGCGCGCATGCACTTCCACTCGCACATGAAGGGCAGCACTTCCTTATCGAAGCGGATGATGGCGGCGATGCCCAGCTGCTCGTTGTGCAGCATGGCAAAGGCCTCGCCCTCCTCGGGCTGCTCGGTGTGGAAGTAGCACTGCTCATCGCGGCCCACGCCGGGGGCTTCCATCACATTGTAGATATCCTTGGCGGAAGCGGCGAAATCATCGCGGGGGGTCACCTTGGTGGCGCTGAGGTAAATCTTCGCGCCGTCATCCAGCATGGGATAGCCAAAGTTGATGTGGTAGATCAGCATCACGGGCTGCTGGGCAAAGCTCTGGTTGGTGACAACATCGCGGATGCGCACCTTATCGCACTCGGTTTCCAGCACGATATTGCGCTCCAGCAGCATATCGGTATCAAATACCTGCGCCTCCTGCACCTGGCCGCTCACGCAGAGCACGCGGTCATCGCCCTCATAGCATGCCTTTGCGCACACCTGCTTGGCGGGGATATTGCAGTAGGGACCGTGCAGGCCGAGGTCCTGGTCTCCGTCCATGCCGGCGCCGCCGGCATGGGTGATGCCGCAGGTGGTGAGCAGGCCGCCGTTGAACTGCTTCAGGAAGCCGGCTGCGCCGTCCTTCTGGAACAGATAGGGGGAGCGGATGCCCACCTTGTTGTTCAGGCCGATGTTGACGCCCTTGTAGGTGAGGCAGGAGATATCCAGGCCGCGGTCGGCCAGCAGGGTCATCTCAATATTTTTGCCGTTCTTCAAATCCAGGGCGCGCAGGCCGCGGGAGGGGCCATCGTTGTACAGATAATCCTTGATGCCGCAGAGCGCATCGATATTGTTGCATTTCTTGCGAAGTTCAAACTCCTGGGATCTTTTCATTTTTATTCCTCCAATAAAGCGCTCGACGGCGCAATCATTCCAAATATATTATAGAAGAAATTGCAGGCACTGTCAATTCAAAAATTAACAATGCGGCTTGAAAACCTGCGCCCATGCCGCTATAATAGTAGAAAAGAATTTATTGGAGGAAAACATCCATGCAATATACCATCCAGGGTTTATCCGCCTTTTTGAAGGAGGCTGCCAGCGCTTTCCACGCCGTGCGCGCCATCTGCAATGAATTGAAGGCTGCGGGCTATGAGGAATTGAAGGAATGCGCGCGTTGGAGCGTGCAGCCCGGCGGGAAGTATTATACCGTGCGCAACCAGAGCAGCGTGATCGCCTTCGCCATTCCGGAAAAGGGCTTTGCGCCCATCCAGGCAGTGGCCAGCCATTCCGATTCCCCGGTATTCCGCATCAAGCAGCATGCCGAGCTGGAGGCGGCGGGCAAATATGTGCTGCTCAACACCGAGCGGTATGGCGGCATGATCATGTCCACCTGGCTGGACAGGCCGCTCTCCATCGCCGGTCGCGTGCTGGTGCGCACCCAGAAGGGCATCGAGGCCCGGCTGGTGAACATCGATAAGGATAGCCTGATCATCCCCAATCTCGCCATCCATATGAACCGTGAAGTGAACGATAAGTGCAGCTTCAATGCCCAGAAGGATATGCTGCCCATCTACGGCGACAGCAGCATGAAGGGCAGTTTTGACGGCATGATCGCGGAAGCGGCGGGAGTGAATCCTGAGCAGGTGGCGGGCAGCGACCTCTACCTCTACAACCGCATGGCCCCCAGCATCTGGGGCAAGGAGGATTGCTACATCTCCGCGCCGCGGCTGGACGACCTCGAGTGCGCCTACACCTCCCTCTGCGCCTTCCTCTCTGCCGGGGCGGGCGAACACATCAATATGTACTGCGTGTTTGATAATGAGGAAGTGGGCAGCGGCACCCGCCAGGGCGCGGATTCCACGCTGCTGGAGGATGTGATCCAGCGCATTGCCAATTCCCTGAAGGCGGATGCGGATGATGTGCGCGCCGCGCTGGCCTCCAGCTTCCTGGTCTCCGCCGACAACGCCCACGCATGTCATCCCAACCACCCCGAGAAAGCGGACGCCACCAACCGCCCCTTCATGAACGAGGGCATCGTGGTGAAGTTCAGCGCCAACCAGAAGTACACCACCGATGGCATCAGCAATGCCATCTTCGCCGATATCATGAAGAGGGTCGGCGTTCCGGTGCAGTACTTTGCCAACCGTTCGGATATGATCGGCGGCTCCACCCTGGGCAATATCTCCGGGGCGCATGTTTCCATTCCTGCGGTGGATATCGGCCTTGCCCAGCTCGCCATGCATTCCAGCTATGAAACCGCCGGCACGAAGGATGCGGAATACATGGTCCGCGGCCTCAAGGCATTCTACGAGGCGGAAATTCAGGCGACGGGCGACGGGGTATATGAAATCGGATAATTAATCAATAAAATAGACCCGCTCTCGAAGGAGAGCGGGTTTTGCTATGCTCAGAAGATGCCGAGGAACTTTTCCACCTTGGGTATTTCCTGGAACTGGGTATCGCCGCAGTGGATGCAGTTGCGGCGCTGTTCGCCTGCGCTTTCCTTGGTGGCCTGAATGGTGATCTCCCACTCGGTGTAGCTGTGGCCGAGGGCGGGAAGCTGTTCATGCTCCAGGGCGGCGCCGCAGCTATTACACTTCTTTTCCTTGAGCCCGGATTGCAGGCAGGCGGCTTCGCGGGTGAGCGACCATTCTGCCGGGGAGTGGCCGTGGGCGGCGATGGCTTCGGATTTCAGCGGGTACTGGCAGAGCTGGCAGCGCTGTTCCCGCAGGCCCTCGGCGGTGCAGCTGGGAGCCTTCGTGATCACCCATTCGCCGCTCTTGTGGCCGTGGGCGGGGATGGTTTCGCTGGAAATGAGCACGTTGCAGGCAGTGCAGCGCTGCTCGTTGTAGCCATCCTCGGTACAGGTGATCGGAGCGACGGTCTGCATGGCTCCGGGGGTGTGCGGGATAGTGGGAATGGTTTCGGTGTTAATCAGGGTATTGCAGATGGTGCAGCCCTGCCGCTTCTCGCCTGCGGAGGTGCAGCTGGCATCCCTGAGAATTACCCATGCACCGCCCTTGTGGCCGTGGGCGGGGATGGTTTCGCTGGAAATGAGCACATTGCAGACGGTACAGCGCTGCTCGTTGTAGCCATCCTCGGTGCAGGTGACGGGCGCGACGGTCTGCATGGCTCCGGAGGTGTGGGCGGTCATGGGGATGACCTCGGTTTCCAAAACTTCCGGGCAGACCGAGCACTGCAGCCGCTTTTCACCGGCTTTCATGCAGGTGGCCTCGATGTAGACCTTCATCTTGCCGGGAACATGGCCCAGCGCCTCCGTCTCCTGGCTGTTGACCACTTCGCCGCAGACGGTGCACTTCTGTACATTCAGGCCGCTGGTGTAGCAGCCGGGTTTGGTTTCAGTTTCCCATTCGCCGGGGGTGTGGCCAGTAGCAGGTATTTCGGTATTGAGAGCTGGTTGTTTACAATAGGTACAGAGCTGTGATTCTATGCCGTTTTGTGTACAAGTTATTTCCTGAGTGATGGCTGTTTCATCTCCGACGGTATGATGGCCTTCAGTACATATAATTAGGAAAGTATCGTAATAAGGTACTACATAACCGGGGCGCATATCAAGATATACATATGTTCCAGATTGAAGACCGTCTACAGATATTGTTTCTGTACCATTGCCCCGAAAACTATAAAAGAAAAGCGGATCTCCATATTCATTATAAATATCGATCATTAGTGAAGATTCGTTGGGCGTATTGGTAAAATGAATGATTCCATCAGAGGGTACGAGTATAGAATACCAACTGTACTCCACATGCCCGTTAGGATTGAGAACCTTACCGAATAAATCTTCTTCAATTTCAACAGCATTGATCAGTTTGTCGGAACCAGTAATTGGGATTGCATCCCTGGTAAATTTTGTTTCTGCACAGGAAACTGAACCAATTAAAAGTATAACCAACACAAACAAAATTATTTTTTTCATGATCGCACCCTCCATATTACTACTATTTAGATTATATTATAACTTACGGTTGTTGTCAATAAGTCGTAATTGGATTTTTTAATAATTCCCGGAGGTTGTTAAAATACTATCAGACAGGAGGTGAAGCAATGCTTCCGAATCTGAAAAGTTTGCGGCAGGAGTATGGTATCAGCCAGCAGCGTCTGGCGGATGCAATTCATGTCAGCCAACCATCCATCAACAAATACGAAAACCACAACATCGAGCCCGAAATCGAAATCTTGAAGCGCATGGCGGATTATTTCAATACTTCCATCGATTATATCGTGGGATACACGGATGTGCGGAGGAAGCTGGAGGCGGTGGAGCCTTATCACCTGAACCAGCAGGAGGCGGAGCACATCACCCGTTACCGCGCGCTCAAGGCGGATGAACAGCATTGCGTGGATTTGGTGATTGAAAATCTATTGAAAAAATGAATGCGGCAGGTGCATGTGCATCCGCCGCATTGCTTATCCCGGTGGGATATGGTAAAATGGGAGTATGAGCGAAAAATACTGGAACGAAACCTATTCAGGCCGCCAGACCGGGCCGGATATTTATGATGGTTGGCTGGACGGATATGCATTTTGCGCCGGGGAGCGCGTGCTGGATTTGGGCTGCGGCGCGGGCACGGATTTGGAAAGGCTGATCGCCTGCGGCACGGCTGTGACCGCCGCGGATTTGAGCGAAAATGCCGTGGCGCTGGTGAAGGCGCGCTTCGGGGGAATCCATGCCGATTGCTTTGATATGCTGGAAGGCTTTCCCTATCCGGAGGGCAGCTTTGATACCGTGGTTTCCGATCTCTCCCTGCATTATTTCAGCTGGGAGGATACGGAGCGCGTCATCGGGGATATTTTCCGCATCCTAAAGCCCGGCGGGCGGCTGATCGCCCGGGTGCATTCCGTGGAAAACCTGCCGCCGGATGCGGAGCCCGTTGCCTACGGCTATTACCGCGCTTACGGCTGCATGCGCCGCTATTTTACGATCGGGGATTTGGAAAAACTGTTTTATGGATGGAAGATCGATTGCCGGGAGACCATCGCCCGGCGGTACGGGCTGGAAAAGAGGGTAATCGAGTTTATCGCGCAAAAATAAAAGCTGCTGTGCAGATGCACAGCAGCTTTGCTGTTCCTTAGAAGATGCCGAGGAAGCGCGGCAGCTTTTCGATGGTTTCGTAGATGGCGTCGCCGCAGTTGGCGCAGACCTGGCGCTGCTCGCCCTCGGCCTTCTTGGTGGGCTCGATGGTCACTTCCCACTCGCCGTAGGCATGGCCCAGCGCGGGCAGTTCCTCGCTCTCGAGCACAGTTCCGCAGGCGGAGCACTTCTTTTCGTTCAGGCCGTTTTCGGTACAGGATACCTCGATGGTCACTTCCCATTCGCCGGCGCTGTGGCCCAGCGCGGGGATGGCCTCGGTATTGAGCAGGACATTGCATACGATGCAGCTCTGCTGCTTCTCACCGTCGGAATCGCAGGAGGCAGGGACGGTCTCCAGCCATTCGCCGGACTTGTGGCCGTGCGCGGCGGGCTTTTCTTCGGCGACGAGCACATTGCAAACGGAGCAGCGCTGCTCGGCATAGCCGTCCTCCAAGCAGGTGACGGGAGCGATTACATTCATGGTACCGGGGGTATGGGGAAGGGCCGGGATGGTTTCGGTTGCCAGCAGGGTATTGCATACGATGCAGCTCTGCTGCTTCTCGCCGTCGGCGGAGCAGGTGGCGGGGACGGTTTCCAGCCATTCGCCGGATTTGTGGCCATGGGCGGCGGGCTTTTCTTCGGCGACGAGCACATTGCAAACGGAGCAGCGCTGCTCGGCATAGCCGTCCTCCAAGCAGGTGACGGGAGCAAGCACATTCATGGTACCGGGGGTGTGGGGAAGGGCCGGGATGGCTTCGGTGGCAAGCAGGGTATTGCATATGATGCAGCTCTGCTGCTTTTCACCGTCGGCGGAGCAGGAGGCGGCAACGGTCTCAATCCACTCGCCGGATTTGTGGCCATGAGCGGCGGGCTTTTCTTCGGCAACGAGCACGTTGCAGACAGTGCAGCGCTGCTCGGCATAGCCGTCCTCCAAGCAGGTGACGGGAGCGAGCACGTTCATGGTACCGGGGGTGTGGGGGAGGGCCGGGATGGTTTCGGTCGCCAGCAGGGTATTGCATACAAGGCAGCTCTGCTGCTTTTCGCCGTCGGCGGAGCAGGTGGCAGGGATGGTTTCCAGCCATTCGCCGGACTTGTGGCCATGGGCGGTGGGCTTTTCTTCGGCAACGAGCACGTTGCAGACAGTGCAGCGCTGCTCGGCATAGCCGTCCTCCAAGCAGGTGACGGGAGCGAGCAC
>JAFUPT010000040.1 GCA_017481065.1 Clostridia bacterium
ATGCATACGGCCGCCTGATTGACTGGCAGATTGATTCCGGCATCGACGCCCTGGTTTCCTGCGGCACCACCGGTGAGGGACCCACCCTCTCCGATGAGGAGCACAAGGAAGTGGTTCGCTACTGCGTGGAGCGCGCCGCCGGCCGGGTTCCCGTGATCGCCGGCACCGGCAGCAACGATACCGCCTACGCCATCGAGCTCACGAAGTTTTCCTGCGATGTGGGCGCGGACGCCATGCTGGTGGTCACCCCCTATTACAACAAGGCCACCCAGAAGGGCCTGATCGCCTCCTTTGAAGCCATCGCGGATGCAAGCACCAAGCCGCTGATCCTCTACAACGTGCCCAGCCGCACCGGCTGCGGCATCCAGCCCAGCACCTATGCCGCGCTGGCGGATCATCCCAACATCGCCGCCATCAAGGAGGCCAACGGCAATATCTCCTCCATCGTTGAAACCATGTCTCTGGTGGGCGGCAGGCTGGATATGTATTCCGGCAACGATGATCAGATCGTGCCCATCCTGTCCATGGGCGGCGCGGGCTGCATCAGCGTGCTCTCCAACATCATGCCGAAGGAGACCTGCGAAATCACCCGCCGCTGGTTCGCCGGGGATATCGCCGGGGCAGCCGGACTGCAGATGAAGTATCTCCAGCTCATCAACGCCCTGTTCTGCGAGGTGAACCCCATCCCCGTGAAGGCCGCCATGGCCGCCATGGGCTGGTGCGAGGATGTGCTGCGCCTGCCGCTCACTCCCATGGAGGATGCAAACCGCGAAAAGCTGATTTCCCTGATGCGCAGGGAGGGACTGCTCGGATGAAAATCATCGTAAACGGCGCCTGCGGGCGCATGGGCAGAACCCTTTCCAGCCTGATTGAAGAAACCTCCCGCCATGAAATCGCCGCACGGGTGGATGTGCTGGCCAATGAACCCGGCGTGCTGGGCAGCATCGCCGTGGCTCCCGGGGCGGATATCATCATCGATTTCTCCCACCACAGCGCGGTAAACGCCCTGCTGGATTATGCGGAGGAGAAGAACCTTCCCGTGGTCATCTGCACCACCGGTCACGATGAAAATGAGCTCGCCCGCATACGCGAGGCCGCGAAGCATATCCCCGTGTTCCTGAGCGGAAATATGTCCGTGGGCGTGGCCCTACTCTGCCGCATGGCCCGGGAGACCGCCCGCCTCTTCCCCGAGGCGGATGTGGAAATCGTGGAGATCCACCACAAGCATCAGAAGGACGCCCCCAGCGGCACCGCCCGCATGATTGCCGATGCCGTGAAGGAAGTTCGCCCCGATGCAGAAACCACCTGCGGCAGGAGCGGCATGCAGCCGAGGAAAACCGGCGAGATCGGCGTGCATTCCCTGCGCATGGGCGAAATCGTGGGCATCCACGAGGTGCATATCTCGATGGCTTCCCAGACCATTAGCTTAAAGCATGAGGCCCACAGCCGCTCCCTCTTCGCCGAGGGCGCAGTCTGCGCCGCAGAATTCCTCGCGGAGCAGCCGGCAGGGCTCTACGATATGAAATCCCTTGTATAAAGAAGCAAACGGAGGAACACCAATGCTGAAAACTGTGAAATTTGGCGGAAGCTCCCTGGCCGATGCGGAACATTTCCGCAAAGCGGCGGCCATCATCCGGGCGGAGGAAGCGCGGCGCTATGTGGTTGTATCCGCGCCGGGAAAGCGCTCCACCCAGGATATCAAGGTGACCGATCTGCTCTACCGCTGCTGCGAGGCCATGCGGCAGGGCTACGATTACCACGAGAGCTTCCGCCAGATTCGCACCCGCTACGAGGATATCCTCCGCGACCTGCAGCTGGACATCAGTCTGGATGCTGAGTTTGACAAGATCGAGGCCGACCTGCTCCGCGACGCCAACGCCGATTATGCCGCCAGCCGCGGCGAATATCTGAGCGCCGTGGTGATGGCCGCATACCTCGGCGTGCCGATGATCGATGCGGCGGATTACATCCGCTTTTTGGAAAACGGCATGCTGGACTCCGAAACCACCCAGGCCCTGCTCTCCGCAAGATTGAAGGATACGCCCTGCGCCGTCGTTCCCGGCTTTTACGGCAGCATGCCGGATGGCCGGGTGCGCACCTTCTCCCGCGGCGGTTCGGATATCACCGGCTCCATCGTGGCCCGGGCCTCCGCTTCCGACCTCTACGAAAACTGGACGGATGTTTCCGGCCTGATGAGCTGCGATCCCCGGGTGGTGGAAAATCCCGCGATCATCGAAAGCATCTCCTATGCCGAGCTGCGGGAGCTGGCCTATATGGGCGCGAGCGTGATGCATGAATCCGCCATCTTCCCGGTGAAGGCCGCGGGCATACCCATCAACATCCGCAATACCAATTCCCCCGCCGACCCCGGCACCATGATCCTGCCCAATTCCCAGAGCCACGGCAGCCGCACCATCACCGGCATCGCCGGACGCAAGGATTTTTCCAGCATCATGATCTACAAGGACCAGATGAACGAATGCGTGGGCTTCAGCCTGCACGTTCTGGAAATCCTCGCCCGCCACGGCATCCAGATGGAGCACATGCCCACGGGCATCGATATCATGTCCGTGATCGTGCCCGCCGCCAAGCTGGCCCCCTGCCGGGATGAGGTTCTGAAGGAGCTCCAGGAGGCCACCCAGGCCGATTCCATCACCGTGAACGACCACATGGCCCTGCTCACCGTGGTAGGCCACGGCATGAAGAACCGCCTCGGCGCGGCAGGCCGGGTGTTCACCACCCTCGGCCGCTCCGGCGTAAACGTGGAAATGATCGACCAGGGCTCCGGCGAGCTGAACCTGATCATCGGCATCGCCGCAGATGACCTCGATAAGGCCATCCGCACCCTCTATTACGAGTTCTTCGGTCCGGATGATATGTGCTTCTAAAACCCATATAAGAAACGGCCCCGCTCCGGGGCCGTTTCTTCATCTCCCATGGCGCACATCGTGCGCCATTTCAGGGGATTCTCAAGGGACACTGTCCCTTGAGCAGGGTTTCCAAAGGGACGGCGTCCCTGTGGCGGGATTCCAAGGAGCAACACCCCTTCACCGTCTCCCTCGTCTCTTTTTCATCTCCCATGGCGCACATCGTGCTCCATTTCGGGGGATGCTCAAGGGACACTGTCCCTTGAGCAGGGTTTCCAAAGGGACGGCGTCCCTTTGGCGGGGTTCCAAGGGGCAGCGCCCCTTGGAACGTAGGCCGTTTACTCTTCGTCCGCCTCCTCGCCCGCGAAGGCGTATTCATCGTGGTAGTGATCGAAGAGTTCGATCATCTGCCGGGCAGCATAGTATGCCTCGCGCTCATCGTTGTGGTCGTGGAAGCCGGGCAGCAGGTCGATCTCAAGTCCATCGATGAAATCATGGCCCGCCAGATCGATCACGAAATACATGCTGTCGATTTCCTCACCGCGCATGGGGAAAGGCAGCCGATGATCGCCGGAGCCGGTGAAGATATCCACCAGATCAATGATGGAATCCAGCAGTCCCGGACCGCCGGGGCCGTCATGATCCGGCGGCGGGGGCCGGTGGGTGGAGATGCGGAGCCGGTAATCATACACCTTGTCGAAGGTGATCAAATCCGGCCGCTCGCGGGTAGGAGAGTAGAAGCATCCGCTCTCGCCATCAACAGCAAGTATGGTTCTTCTGCCGAGGTGCACCGCATCTGTTTCGTTGAAATCCTCCGCAATAATGCGCTGGTCCTCCGTGTTTTCCTCGATGTGCGCCTTCACGCTTTCGCTGTCCATGCGCTTGAAATTTGCATCATCGCTGCACTCCGCGCGGCAATCGCTGCAGATGTATTCGCCGTCTCCCAGCTTTTCCCTGCGCAGCAGCTTCGCCTGCTTGCCGCAGAGGCAGCAGTATTCCTTGCTGAAAAGACCCATGTCATTCCCCTTCCATATGTAAAATATGCGAGACGATCTTAACATAAACGAATAAAAATGTCAATCCGGATTATTTTATTCCCTTTCTTGACATGCTAAATCCCGGATGATAAGATAGCCTCAATACTTGTTCAGGAGGAAAACCCCATGGATTTTTACAAGCGCGCATTGGAGCTGAACGATGAAACCATCGCCCACCGCCGCTGGCTGCACCAGAATGCCGAAGTGGGCCTGGATCTGCCCAAAACCCGCCAGTATGTGATGAAAAAGCTCAGGGAATGCGGCCTCGATCCCCAGCCCTGCGGCCACGGCGTGACCGCGCTGATCGGCTCCGGCGCTCCGGTGCTGCTGCTGCGGGCGGATATGGATGCCCTGCCCATGCCGGAGGAGAGCGGCGAGGCTTTCGCCTGCACCGATGGCCGGAACCACGCCTGCGGCCATGATTTCCATGCCGCCATGCTGCTCACTGCCGCGAAGATGCTCAAGGAATGCGAAGGAGAGCTGCGCGGCACGGTGAAACTTATGTTCCAGCCCGCCGAGGAGAGCTTCGAGGGCAGCCGCGACATGATGGCCGCGGGCATCCTCGAAAATCCCCATGTGGACGCGGCGCTGGCCTTCCATGTGCTGCCCGGCAAGATGCCGCCCGGGCTGATGATGTACAATGCCGGCGGCGCGATGATGGCCTCCGTGGATGGCTTCCGCATCGAAATCCAGGGCAAGGGCGGCCACGGCGCTTACCCGAACCTCACCATCGATCCGCTGCAGATCGCCGTACAAATCTATCTCGCGCTGGAAACCCTGATCGCCCGGGAGGCCAATCCCAGCAAGATGTGTGTGCTGACCATCGGCAAACTCCACGGCGGCGATGCGCCGAACATCATCCCGGATACCGCCATCATGGAAGGCACCCTGCGCACCGATGACCAGAAATCCCGGGATAAGCTGGTGCGCCGCATCAGCGAAGCGGCGAACGGCGTGGCCGCCACCTTCGGCGGCAGTGTGAAAATCACTTCCCTCTCCAGCGTGCCGCCGCTGGTGTGCGATGGGGATGTTGCATCCCGCATGGCTGCCTACCTGCGCGAACTCGATTTTCCCAACAAGCAGGAGCGCGCCAACCTGAAAGCCAACGGCTCCGAGGATTTCGCCCTCATCGCCGCAGCCGTGCCCTCCGCCATGATTTACCTCTCCTGCGGCTTTGCGGATGAGCGCGGCGCCTTCGTGGCCCACAATCCCCGGGTGCGCTTCAACGAGGACATCTGCCCCACCGGCGCGGCAGGCTTTGCCCACTGCGCCGCGCGTTGGCTGGAAGAGCAGGCGAAGTGAGTCTTGACTGGAATACACTTAGAGGACTCTGTCCCCTAAAAACCCCTGCCAGGGGGAAATGATTTCCCCTGGACCCCTCTGCATAAAAATCGACCCCGGAATGGGGTCGATTTTTTTATAATAATAAACTGTACAATCCTTATAAATCGTGCCGCCTTCCGGCACGATTTGTTTTCGCAGCGCCCCTGAGCAGGAGTCCAGAGGGCAGCGCCTTCATAGGCACTCCATGCCGATCCTGTACATCTCTTCGCTGTATGCCGCGATGTACACCTGCATATCGTTCTCCCGGATGAATTCCCGTATGGTATCGATGGCCAGCTGCATGGCCTCCCGCTTGGGATAGCCGTACACGCCGGCGGAAACCAGCGGGAAAGCGATGCTCCTCACGCAGTTCTCCCTTGCCAGCTTCAGGGATTCCCGGTAGCAGGAGATCAGCAGCTCCCGTTCCCCGCTTCCGCCTCCCTGCCATACGGGCCCGACGGTGTGAATCACATATTTGCAGGGCAGCTTGTAGGCCCCGGTGATCTTGGCTTTGCCGGTCTCGCAGCCGTGCAGTGTTCTGCATTCCCTGAGCAGTTCCGGTCCGGCGGCGCGGTGGATGCATCCGTCCACGCCCCCGCCGCCCAGCAGGCTGTTGTTGGCAGCGTTCACGATGGCGTCCACCTCGAGGGTGGTGATATCGGCAAGGATGATCTCCAGCTTCCCCGGCCGGATGCGCGCGTCATTTTCCCGCACCATATCCATGATCTCGCTGTAGCGGGAATTCACATAGGAATAATTCTCCCGCACATGGGGCGTGAGGCAATTCGTGCAATCCTTGATGCCCTTTTCGGTGTAGCGGAAATTGCCGCCGCACTTCCTGCCCAGCGCATAGAGCGGGCAATAGCAGAAGAGGCAGTTGAAATCCTCGGGATGATCGGTCTTATGGCAGGGAAAATATTCGCATTCCCTGTTCTGGAAAAAGGAATAATGCTTCATGCGCTCGCCTCCGTTTGTATAGTAACACAGAATTTTTTCCTGCGCAACTTGTTTTTGCCGCGCTTTCCCACTATAATATAAAAAACCCGAAAAGGAGAACCCCGCATGTACGATGAACTGACCGAAATTGACATCCGCAAAATGCAGGAGGAGATCGACTACCGCATGAAGGTGGTGCGCCCGAAGTGCATCGAGGATTTACAGACCGCCCGGGGCTTCGGCGACCTGAGCGAGAATTACGAATACAAGGCCGCCAAGCAGGAGCTGCGCCGCTGCGACAGCCGCCTACGCTATCTGCGTCGCATGATCAACACCGCCAAGGTGATCAAGGTGGACAACAGCCGAGATGTGGTGCAGCTCTTTGACAAGGTGGAAATTTACTACGAAGATGATGATGAAAGCGAAACCATCCAGCTGATGACCACCCTGCGGCAGGACGCCCTCTCCGGCGTGATCAGCAAGGAATCGCCCCTCGGCCGCGCCGTGATGGGCAAAAAGGTGGGCGACCGGGTGGAAGTGAAGGTCAGCCCCGATGTGCATTACTTCGTCGTCATCAAATCCATTGCCAAGGGCCAGGACGACGACAGCCTGCCGATTTCGAGCTTCTGACGGGAAGACGCTGGGGCGCTGCCCCAGACCCCGCTTAGGGGAATGATTCCCCTAAGAACCCTCAGCAAAAAGCACGCTTTTGCGTGCCTTAAATTATTGGCCTGCTGCATAAGTGAAGCGAGACTGAGGGGCTTGTCATCCTGTCCGCTGTTTTCATCCGCCCAAACGCTGCTTTCGTTCATTTCCCCTTGCAAAGCTGCCCCCGTTGTGCTATCCTGCATCCAACGGGAAGTTCAGGAGGAAAAAACATGAGCAACATGATCAACCAACAGGAAATCCACGAGGCCATCTATGCCGCGGACAACGCCCTCGACGCCCTGCGCCGCGCGGAGGAAAGCCTCGCCAGCGCCGGAAACTGGGGAATCTGGGATATGCTGGGCGGCGGCTTCTTCTCCACCATTTTCAAGCACAACAAGCTGGACCAGGCCCAGCAGGAGATCGAGGAGGCCCGTTCCGCCCTTCGCCGCTTCAAAAAGGAGCTTTCCGATCTGGACCGCAGCATAGATCTCAACCTCGATATGGGCGATTTCCTGCGCTTCGCGGATTATTTCTTCGATGGCCTCGTTGCGGACTGGATGGTGCAATCCAAAATCCGCCAGGGCCAGCGGAAGGTGCAGCAGGCCATTTCCATGGTGGAGGACATCCGCCGCCAGCTGTGGGCCATGCTGGGATAAAAGAAAACCCGACCTCAGTCGGGTTTTCTTTTATCAATCCGCGTTGCCGCCGACGGGGTTCGCCTTGCCGCTGTACTCCGTAACCGTGAGCTTGATCACAGCCGTACGCGGCACAACCGCCCTGTTGTATTCAAAGTTCCGGGTTCTCTCATCCCGGTTCATAATGATATCGAGCCCCTTGAACTTATCCTCGCCCTCGAGGAATTCAATCTTCGCCTTGCCCATCACGCTCTTGTAGCGCATAGTAACATCCTTGGCCTTCGGAATGAGCTCCATCTGGTGGCCGCAATCCATTTCAAAGGAACACACGCCGTTCTTGCGCATCAGCTCATATTTGCGGCCCGCCATTGCGCCGTGCAGGTAGAAATAAATCTGCTCCCCCTCGATCACATATGCGAAATTCATCGGAACAATGTAGGGAAACATATCCCCGTCGCAAAGGCCAATCCGTATGATCTCGCATTCATCGATAATCTGCCGGATCACATTGAAATCCTTCACTTCCCGGTCTTTCCTTCTCATGGTTTTCCTTCCTCCAATGCTATACTTGCTTTCCACCGTTAAAACGGCGCATCGTCCGTCGCAGGCGCAATATCCTCGCCCAGGTCCGCAATGGAGATATTCACGCCGTTCACCTCCACGCCCTCGTCGGCGCGGATGAGTATGTAGCGGGAGCCGTTGATGATGCGGGTTTCCACCAAATCGCTCCTGTCGGGGTTCACCTTCACCACCACATCCGGGGTCTTCAATTCAAACTGCTTCACATTCACGATATTCTGAGCGGAGAGGTCCATCGCAGGGCCGAATTCCTCGTCGTACCGCTCCTCGAAGGCCTGCACATGTTCCTCGGAAACGCCGCAGGATTCCAGCAGGCTGCTCACCTCCCGCTTGGATATGGTGGGAAGCTCGGCGGTCTTGTCCGCCTTTTTCTCCTCGATGCGCTCCTTGAGCTCCTCGTGCACGCTCTGCACCACCTCGAGGCTGCAATCCTCGGCCAGGGTATCGCTCAGCAGCGCCTCGAAGATTTCCTTCTGCTCGGCTGCGGGCATGGGCGGGCGGTTGTCGAACACGGCGTTCACGAATTCCTCGTGGCTCTCAGCGGCGTCCCGGGTGTAATACACGGCCTTGTAGATGTTCGCGCCGCCATCCTCGTAGGCGGGAAACATGAAGCCCAGCTCCGGGGAGGAAACCACCCAGTCCAGCTCCCGGTCGTGGAAGGCCTGGTCCTCGGTGCAGTAGCACAGCGCGGGCCGGGTGAGCTTCACCGGGCAGATGCTGCAAATGATGTAAGGGAAGGCCTCCTCGGAATATTCATCGGATTTGAATTCATCCTTGGCCTTGAAGGGAATATCATAGGTATCATGCATCAGCAGGATCAGGTAATTCCCTTCGATCTTTAAAGAATCGATCACTTCCCGGAAGAAGCGCTCCACCGCCTGGTCCACCTTGAGGTTCGTATTGCGCAGCGCGGTGAGCAGGCGGTGCTGCTCGCTGTCCATCACCTGGTCCGGCCGGAAGGAGATATCCACCAGGTTCTTTCCCTGTATACCGGAGAGCACCTTCTTGAACAGGCCCAGATACTTTTCCCCCTCCTCCTGGGGAAGGGTCAGCAGCGAATGGGTGAAGATGGAAAGGATTTCCCCCTTTTCATCCACATAGCAGCCGCGGATGCAATCGATGCTGTTCTTATCAGGATTGAGCCTGCGGCGGATTTCCGAAATTTCCATTTTATTCATAAGAATTCCTCTTTATCGCTTGATGGGCGGCATATGCCGTTCCTCCGATTATATCACAGCTTTCCCTTCCATTTTTTGAAAACAAAAAGACCTTTGGGTGAATCCGGCTTGAAGCAGGCGGCAGAATTGCGGATTTATGCAACAAAAGTCTCTAAACCCCTTGAATTTGGCGGTAAATTGCAATATAATGTTAAGTAACAGTTGCGATCCCCCGTGCAGGGATCGCAAGCAAATATAAAGTAAGGAGAATTTCCATGAGCGCTTTAACTGATCTGATTTTTGCGGGTTCCAATGCAGTTGCAGGACTTACCGAGGGAGCGGTTAATGACGCCATCGCCAAATACGGCGCAGACGCCCCCATCGCCTTCCCGGATACCGCCTATTTCTTCCCCACCATCTATGCCGCCACCGGCGTGAAGGTTGCAAAACTTGGCGACCTTCACGCCTGCGTGGGCGTGCTCAAGAGCCTGATTTCCAATAAGCCCGAGCTGGGCGACGCCCTGAACGCCGGCCTCGCCACTGCCGTCGGCGCAGAAATCATCGAAGGCCTGAAGTTTGTCGGCGGCGCAAAGCCCTATGAAAACGAGGGCGGCATCGGCTTCGTGCCGGACCCCATCATCCGCTCCCTGGGCGTGCCGCTGGTCACCGGCGATATCCCCGGCGTAGCCGTCGTGCTCGGCAAGGCGGATGATCCCGCAGCCGCCTGCAACGTCATCAAGGATTACCAGTCCAAGGGCATCCTCACCTTCCTGGTGGGCGATGTGATCGATCAGGCCGTGGAGGGCGGCGTGAAGATGGGCCTCGAATTCCGCGTCGTGCCGCTGGGCCACGATGTCACCTCCGTGATCCACGTCGTAACCGTCGCCATCCGCGCGGCGCTGATCTTCGGCGGCGTGGAGCCCGGCAACCTCGGCGCGCTGCTGGCCTACACCAAGGAGCGCGTTCCCGCATTCGTAAACACCTTCGGCGCCCTGAATGAAGTGGTGGTCTCCGCGGGCGCGGGCGCAATCGCCCTCGGCTTCCCGGTAATCGTCGACCAGGATATCGGCGATCTCGCCATCCCCGGTGCGCTGGAAGTTTCCACCGACCACAGCCTCACCGTCAAGAAGTCCCTCGACCTGCGCGGCATCAAGATCAAGGTCAAGGAAATCAACATCCCCGTTGCCTTCGCCGCCGCCTTTGAAGGCGAAATCATCCGCAAGAAGGATATGGCCGCCGAGTATTACAGCGGCAAGAACGTCACCTGCGAGCTGGTTTCCATGCGCGATCCCGGCGCTGTGGAGGACCACAAGATTTCCGTCGTCGGCCCGGATCTCGCCGAGGGCGAATTCCCGCTGGCCACCTATATCGAAGTCGCCGGCGCAAAGATGCAGAAGGACTTCGAATCCGTTATCGAGCGCAAGATTCACAGCTGGTTCAACTGCATGGAGGGCGTAATGCACACCGGCCAGCGCAACCAGTTCCGCATCCGCGTGAGCAAGGAAGCTCTGGAAAAGGGTCTCTCCCTGAAGCACTTCGGCGAAGTTCTGTATGTAATGATCATGGATGAATTCGATGCAGTTGTCGATAAGTGCCAGGTCACCCTCGTCACCGATCCCGCCGAGGCAGAGCGCATCCTCAACGAAGAGGCCATGCCGCGCTACTCCGAGCGCGACGACCGTCTCGCCACCATGACGGATGAATCCGTAAACACCTTCTACACCTGCACCCTGTGCCAGAGCTTCGCCCCCGCCCATTGCTGCGTGGTCACTCCCGAGAGACTGGGCCTCTGCGGCGCGGTTTCCTGGCTGGACGCCAAGGCCACCAACGAGCTCAATCCCACCGGCCCCTGCCAGCCCATCGCCAAGATCAATTGCACCGATGAGCGCACCGGCGCGTATGAGACGGTAAACGAGGCCGTGAACGCCGCCACCCAGGGCGCCGTGGACACCGTGACCCTCTATTCCATCCTCGAAGACCCGATGACCAGCTGCGGCTGCTTCGAATGCATCTGCGGCATCGAGCCCATGAGCAACGGCTTCATCATCTGCAACCGCGAATATCCCGGCATGACCCCCACCGGCATGACCTTCGGCGAGCTGGCTTCCATGACCGGCGGCGGCGTGCAGACCCCCGGCTTCATGGGCCATGGCCGCCACTTCATCGCTTCCAAGAAGTTCGCCAAGGCCGAGGGCGGCATCGAGCGCATCGTCTGGATGCCCAAGGAGCTCAAGGATGATGTGGCCGAGCGCCTGAACAAGACGGCCAAGGAGCTGTATGGCATCGATAACTTCACGGATATGATTGCCGACGAGACGATTACCACCGATTCGGCCGAGCTGGTTGAGTTCCTGAGTGAAAAGGGACATCCGGCGCTGTGCATGGATCCCATCATGTGATATGGGCGCGATTCTGGTTACGTTTCGATGTGAGGACGAACCGGATGTGCATGTGTCCGCCGAAAAGGGTGAGAACCTTTTGAAGGTAGCTCGCAGAGCAGGGATTGCGGTCAACGCGCCCTGCTCTGGCTATGGTACGTGCGGAAAGTGTCTGGTGCGCATTTTGCAGGGCGATCTGGATTCGTCGAAGTCGTTTTACATCAATGATGTCGATTACGAGGATGGTTGGCGACTGGCCTGCATGTCCCGGGTTTCCGGAGACGTGGTGCTTTGGGTCAAGGAGCTATAATGAATAATCAAGGAGAAAATCAATGGCGGTTGTTGAGAACAACAAAGAAATGGTGCCCTTTGAGCATTATCTGGGCCTTTATGAGAAGATTGATCCCGTGGAGGCGGCGGA
>JAFUPT010000041.1 GCA_017481065.1 Clostridia bacterium
CCAGAAAAGCTGCTCCGTCAGATCCTTGCCGGGGGTGAAGGTGGTTTGCCCGAACATCACCTGCACCGGCACGCAGTGCAGATCGTGGTCAGCGAGCTCCTGCGGCGTAAAATCGGCGGCGGAATCGGTAATAATACGCATGAAAAATCCCCTTCAGTCAGAATACTTTCATTGTATGCGAGACGCAGGAAGAATGTCAAGAAGCAATTTCTTTTGATGAAAGGGGGACAGCCTGTGGATGCAGGGCGGTTCATTCCCCGCAGAGGCTGTCCCATTCATGTATGATAGCATCAAAGGAGGTAGTATGCAATGAAGGACGTACATATCACCGCCGCCATGCTGGCCCGATTTGCTCAGGCGCTGCAGGAGGCGGAAAAGAGCGGGGCCACGGTGGAAAAGTATCTGCGGGATGTGAGGAAGTTTGCCGCATGGCTGGAGGGCCGGGCGGTGAGCAAGCGGCTGATCGTGGAGTATAAGGAGCAGCTCGGCCGGGAATATGCCGTGGCCAGCGCCAACTCCATGCTGGCCTCCATCCACGCGTTGCTGCGCTTTTGCGGACGGATGGACATGAGCGTGCGGCAGTTCCGCGTGCAGCGGCAGGCTTATCTGCCGGAGAAACGGGAGCTCTCCCGCGCGGAATACCAGCGCTTAGTGCAGGCAGCCCGCCAGCAGGGGAAGGGGCGGCTGTGCTGCCTGCTGCAAACCATCTGTGCTACGGGCATGCGCGTGAGCGAGGTGCAGTTCATCACCGTGGAGGCGGTGCGCCAGGGGGAGGCGCTGGTGCAGTGCAAGGGGAAGCGACGGCGGGTGTTCTTAGTGGAGCATCTGCGGAGGCTGCTGAAGCGCTACATCCGGGAACAGGGGCTGACAGAGGGCCCCGTTTTCCGCACAAGGCGGGGGAAGCCTCTGGGCCGCACAGCCATCTGGCGGGAGATGAAGGCGCTGTGCCGCGCGGCGCGGGTGCTGCCGGAGAAGGTCTTTCCCCATAACCTGCGCCATCTCTTTGCCCGCATTTTCTACGGCATGGAGAAGGATATCGCCAAGCTGGCGGATATCCTGGGGCACAGCAGCATCAATACCACCCGCATCTATATCGCCTCCTCCGGCGCCGAGCATAGGCAGCGGATGGAGAGCATGCATCTGATTTTATGAGATATGCCCGTACAGGGGCGGGAGGGACATAATGTGCATTATGTCCACAACAAATGGTCGATAAAGGGGCTTCATCGCCCCCTGCTTCCTCCATCATAGCACAGGCGCAAACCAATACGCAATTCAAAAGCAGAAAAAAACGTGGAAAATTTCCTTTGCACATACCAAAGAAAGCCTACCCCCCTTCATTCACAGAAGAAAATGGGAATAGGCTCTTTCGTGCACCAATTCGGCTTTTCATGGACGTGACTCAACCTCCTTCATCTCCGACGGAAGCAACATAATGCACATTATGTCCTCCGCCCGCCGCCAGGGAGAGTGATATGCCATGACCATTGCACCCGGGGCCCGATTCGGCCGCTGGACGGTGATGGAGGAATCCGAAACCACGCCCAAGGGCCAGAAAAAATGGCTCTGCCGCTGCGACTGCGGCACCCAGCGTCCTGTGCTGGAAAAGAGCCTGCATTACGGCGAATCCGTCAGCTGCGGCTGCCTGCGGAGGGAGAATGCCGCCCGGGCGCTGACCTATGAGCTGGAGGGCCAGCGCTTTGGCGGCCTGACCGTGCTCCGCCGGGCGGAAATGCAGGCTAAGACCGGCGGTATTCGCTGGACATGCCGGTGCGACTGCGGCAGGGAATGCGATGTGCTGGCGACCCAGCTGACTAAGGGCCGCAGAATGCATTGCGGATGCCAGAACAAGCGCGCAGGCCGGGTCAGGGACATCACGGGGCAGCGATTCGGTCGCTTGACGGCGCTGTATCCCACGGGGGAATCCAACCGCTTCGGCAGCCGGATGTGGCACTGCCGCTGCGATTGCGGCACGGAGATTGACCTGGCGTATAACGAGCTGGCCTACACGCCCCGCCAGAGCTGCGGCTGCCAGAAGCGCGAGCACGCTCGGAGCCTCCAGGAGAGCATCACCCGCGTGGGCGGCACGTCCCTGAACTACCTGCGCAGCCAGAAGCTGCCGGTTCATACGAGCACCGGCGTGAAAGGCGTGTACTTCATCCGCGGGAAATACGCCGCACGAATCACCTTCCAGAAGAAAACCTACCACTGCGGCAGCTTTGATACGCTGGAGGAGGCCGCCCAGGCCCGCAAGGACGCGGAGGAGCTGATCGTTCAGGGTACGCTGCGCCACTATGAGAAGTGGAAGGCCAGGGCGGAGGAGGATCCCGGCTGGGGAGAGGCGAATCCCGTGGAAGTGCGGGTGGAAAAGAGCCGGGAGGGAAAATTCACGGCGGTTTTCCTGCCGGAGATGGAATAAATGAATAGAATCCGCACAGGCACGATGGCTGTGCGGACTTTTGGATGCAAGGGAAAATCGGACTCCGCGCTGGAAAAGTTATAGCCCTGCTTGTGCTGCCAGTCTGTCATATTCCTCGTCGGAAATGGCAATCACGCCGCCATGGCGCTTGAGCAGCGCGCCGAAGTCGAACTCGTCATCCCGCAGCACATGAGCGTCGCCCGCGGCAAGATCATCAAAGACGATGGGCAGATAGCCCAGGCGCTCCCGGAATCGGTCGGCAATCAGGCACCAGCGGCCGTCGGGCAGCTGATAGCACTCCGGGCCCTCCAGACCGCTCAGGGTTTCCAGCACCGGCACGGGCAGGGGCTTGAATTCCCCGAGGAGGGAAGAGCCATAATCGCCCCGAACGCCGGCGGAGAAGCGGTAGTACATGCCCTCGTGGTGGATGATGGTGGTGTCGATGATGTGCCCCTCCCGCTCAATGTAGAGGAAAAGCGGCGAGAAGCGCTTGAAATCCTGGGTATGGGCGGCGTGGATGCGCTGCTTGGTGACGCCGTCGTAGTGGGTCATGCTGGCGAAGTAGA
>JAFUPT010000042.1 GCA_017481065.1 Clostridia bacterium
ATATATATGAAATTGCGAGCGGCGTCTATAAGCCGAGGTCTGTATTAAACGGTCATCTTTCTAGGCCTTAAGTTGCCATAAGGCTCAAGCGATTACCCGAAAGCGTGACGGGCAGCCACATTTGCTTTCCTTTCAATCTTGCACCAGGTGGGGTTTACAGCGCGGGCCAGTCGCCAGGCCGCGGGTGAGCTCTTACCTCGCCTTTCCACCCTTACCTTCTTATCCAGAAGGCGGTATATCTCTGTTGCACTTTCCTTGGAGTCGCCTCCACCGGCAGTTAACCGGCACCCTGCCCTGCGGTGCTCGGACTTTCCTCAGACAGGAAAACCTGCCTGCGACCGTCTGGCGCCCTCGCAAATCATATCAAATCAATTATTCCTCGCAGTAGAGGATCCTGCCGCAGTTATCGCACAGGGAAATCTTATCCGTATCCTTGAGCGCAAGCAGCGTGGCGCTGGGCAGGGACATGAAGCAGCCGCTGCACTGTCCATCGATCAGCTTGGCCATCGGCGGGGTGCAATGCTGCTTGATGCTCTGGTATCTCTCCAGCATGCCAGCATCCACCTTCTTGGATTCAGCCTCGATCTTGCCGCGCATATCCTTCAGCGTGGCGGAATCGGCCTTGAATTCCACATCGTATTCGGCCTTGAGCTGATCGTATTCCTGCTTGGCCTTGGCGGCGCGGATGCGGATATCGCGCTGCTGGCGATCCTTGATCTCCGCATTTTTGCGCATCTTGCTGAGCTCCTGCTCATAATGCTTCAGGTTATCCATCAGCTTCTGCACGGAATCGATGCGGGTGTTGGCTTCCTCTTCAGTCTTGGGAGGATTGCTCTCCAGCTCTTCCATCAGGGAAGTGAGCACCTTCTGCAGGCGCTCGGCTTCATCGCGCACGGCCTCCAGGCGGTCCGCCATGGCTGCAACGTCGCTCTCCAGCTTCTTCATATTGGTCTGCTGTTCCATCAGGAAATTGCGCTTCTTGAGCAGCGTCTGGCGCTTTTCGGACTGGCGCATCTTGGCCTCAAAACGATCAACCTCCATGTCCGCCTGCATAAACTGCCACAACTTCTCTAACTGCATATCTAATCCTCCAATTCTATCCTGAAAAGCTCTCATCTGAAAAGCTCAGCTTCGCTCATCAAAACCTTCAAATTCCATTTTACACCATCTGCGCCGTTTTGTAAACCTTCCGCAAGCATCTTAATTGCGGGAAGCTCGGTGGCTGCGTGGCCCGCTTCCAGGCAGCACAGCCCGGCCGCGTAGGCGTCGAGGCCCTTGTGGTAAGCCATTTCGCCGGTGAGGTATACATCCGCGCCTGCCGCGAGGGCCTGCATGGCAAAGTCCTCCCCTGCCCCGCCCAGCACGGCGACCTTGGAAATCTTCCTCTCCTCCCCGCCGTAGCAGCGCACCGGACCGCCGAGCGCCTTCTCCGCCTTTGCCCGGAATTCGCCCAGGGTTCCTTCTGCCGGAACACCCACGCGCATGCCGTTTTCCAGCGCCTGTACATCGGTAAGGCCCAGCTTTCCGGCCAGCGCATCGTTCACGCCGGGAAGCGCGTTGTCAAAATTCGTGTGCGCAGCGATCAGGCCGACGCCATGCCGCACCATGCCGCAGAGCAGCCTGCCCTCGGGATCATCCTCCCGCAGGTTCTTCCTGCCGCGGAACAGGATGGGATGGTGGGTCACCACCAGCTGCGCGCCCCTTTCGATTGCCTCATCGAGCACTGCCGGGGTCAGGTCCAGCGCGCAAAGCACGGTATCCACCGCCTGCTTTTCGCTGCCGATCAGTATGCCCGCGTTGTCCCACTCCTCCTGGAGTTCAAAGGGGGCGATTTCATTGATTCGATTGTAAACCTCTCCCAGGGTCACAGGCATTTTTCCACATCCTCCCAGATGGAAATCTCGCGCCGGAGCGCAAGGATATTGGCTTCATCGCTGCCGTTTTCCGCGCCGGATAGGGCTTTCTTCGCCACACGGAGCCGGAACGCACAGTAATCCGCCAGAAGCGCAGGCTTTTTTTCCAGCAGAACCGGACCAGCCTCGTATTCGGCCTCCGTCAGCTGCTGCGCACCCTGCACAGCTTCGATGATTAAGTAAATCCTGCGGCCATCGCGCACGAGCCGCTCATCCGTGATCTTCCAGCCGCACTTATTCAGCATTTTCCGAAGGCAGGGCGCCGCAACATTCGGCTGCAATACCAGCCTCGCGCCGTCCAGCTTTCCCTCGGAATCTTCTATGATTTCTGCAATGGTTTCGCCGCCCATTCCGGCGATCACTGCGCAATTTACGGGCTTTTCCAGCCCCTTTGCGCCGTCGCAGACGGTAAATTCCGTATTGTCCTCCAGGCCCAGCAGCTTCACCAGCTTCCGCGCCTTATCGAGGGAGGGCGCGGAGATATCCGTGAGCACTACGCGGCCGCACTGCCTGTTTTGGAGCAAAAACGCACCGAGCCTGCCGTGATCGCTGCCGATATCGGCACAGCTTTCGCATGTGCCGATCATTTCGGCGATCATCGACAGGCGCGGGTCGAGCGATATACGCTTATCGTACAGCATCAGTCGATGGAATCCTTCAGCTTGCGGGAGCGGCTGGGATGGCGCAGCTTGCGCAGTGCCTTGGCCTCGATCTGGCGGATGCGCTCGCGGGTAACCTTGAATTCCTTGCCGACTTCCTCCAGCGTGCGCGCGCGGCCATCTTCCAGGCCGAAGCGCAGCTTCAGTACCATCTCCTCGCGGGGAGTCAGGGTGGAGAGCACGCTCATCAGCTGCTCCTTGAGCAGGGTGAAGGCCGCTGCCTCCGCAGGCGCCGGGGCGTCGTCATCGGGGATGAAATCGCCCAGGTGGCTGTCCTCTTCCTCGCCGATGGGGGTCTCCAGGGACACGGGCTCCTGTGCAATCTTGATAATTTCGCGCACCTTATCCTCCGGGATGCCCATCTCTTCGGCGATCTCCTCGGGCAGCGGTTCGCGTCCAAACTCCTGCAGCAGCTGGCGGGACACGCGAATCAGCTTGTTGATGGTTTCCACCATGTGCACCGGAATGCGGATCGTGCGGGCCTGGTCCGCGATGGCGCGGGTGATGGCCTGGCGAATCCACCAGGTTGCATAGGTGGAGAATTTGTAGCCCTTGCGGTAGTCAAACTTTTCAACCGCCTTGATCAGGCCCAGGTTGCCCTCCTGGATCAGATCCAGGAACAGCATGCCACGGCCCACATATCGCTTGGCAATGGATACCACCAGGCGCAGGTTGGCTTCGCAGAGGCGCTTCTTGGCCTCCTCATCGCCCTCCTCCATGCGCTGGGCAAGGCTGATTTCCTCCTCAGCGGAGAGCAGCGGCACCTTGCCGATCTCTTTCAGGTACATGCGCACCGGATCATCGATGGAAATGCCTTCCGGCACGGAGATATCGATCTCCTCCGGCTCGCTTTCGGCATTCAGGTCTGCCTCCGGAACCGCCTCATCCTTGATTACTTCAATGTTCAGGCCGCTGAGCGTGTCCAGAATGCGATCAAACTGCTCGCTGTCCAGCTCGATATCGCCCAGCATCTCCACGATTTCTTTGTAGGTCAGTACGCCCTTGGCTTTTCCGGTCTCAATCAGTTCGCTGATGCGAGCCTTCATCGCTTCCATGTTCGATGCCGTCTTGTTCAATTTAGGCCACTCCTTTCGACCGGTTCAGTCTTCTAAAGCCTGCATAATTTTTTGCATCTGTGCATACAGCTCCGCCTTTTTGGCGGAATCTGCCGAGTGAATTTCCTGTTCTATGGCGCTCATGCGCTCCCGGAGGCGGTGGTGCCGTATCGTGCGCATGCTCGATTCGGCCAGCTTCATCCTATCCTCCCGGTCCGCCGGCAGCGGCGAATAATTCAGCGCCTGCATGGCCGTGCTGCGCTCCTTTTCGTCCTCAATGTTTTCCACAAAGGACGCGGCGCTCCTGCCTTCCAGCAGCCACTCCGCCGCGCGGCGATGCACATCCGAGGAGAAATCCCCGATGTGGATCATCTCCATGGGAATCGCGGCCTCTGCCAGCAGCGTGAGCAATACCCGCTCCGCCAATACAGCGTCATCCGGCCTGGTTTTTTCCCCCATGCGCGGTCTCAATTCCCGCGGTCTCTGGGTGCTTATCGCCGCAACGCCGATCTGCCGGAGCAGTATCTCCCGGTCGTAGCCGGTCTGGTTTGCCAGCCTGCGGAGGTGGTTTTCCATCTCCACCGGGTTTTTTACCTTTTTAAGAATCTCGCAGCAGCGCAGGGCATACTGCGTCATTCCATCCTGGGTCGAAATATCCAGATCATCCCTGGCGCGAAGCATGCGGTATTCCGCCGCATCATACTTCGGCAGCCGCTCGAATCCATCGATGCCGTGGGCACGGATAAAATCATCCGGATCCTGCCCGGCGGGATAATCCACCACCCGGGGCTTGAGCCCATCAATTTCATCGAAGATATCCAGCGCGCGCAGCGCGGCCTTCTGTCCTGCGGAATCGCCGTCGTAGCTGATCAGGACCTCCGGGGCATATCGCTTGATGAGCTTTGCCTGCTCCTGGGTGAGCGCCGTTCCCAGCGTGGCCACCACGCCGCGGACGCCGCTCTTGCGCAGCGACACCGTATCCATATAGCCTTCGACCAGCACCAGCCTGCCCGCATCCCGCTCATTCTTTGCAAAGTTGAGCGCATAGAGGCCCTGCCGCTTGTTGAACACCGGCGTATCCGGCGTGTTCAGGTATTTCGGCTGTGCATCGCCCATGGCGCGCCCGCCGAAGCCCAGCACCTTGCCCTGGGCATTGATGATGGGAAAGATCGCCCTGCCGCGAAACATATCATAAAAGCGCCCGTCCCGCTCGACTGCGAGGCCCGCCTTTTTCAATAATTGCGGTTCAAAGCCCTTCTCACCGAGATATTCAGTGAGCGTATCCCATCCCCGGGGAGAGGCCCCCAGGCCGAAGCGGCGAATATCGGAATCATTCAGCCCGCGCTTATAGAGGTAGTTGAGCACTTCCGCGCCCTCATCCGTCCACAAAAGAGAATGAAAATAGCGGGCGGCAAGTACGTTTGCTTCGTAAATGCGCTCTCGCTCCTGTGCATTGGTGAACGATTGGCCGTCCCTCTTTGAAACCGCGGGCTCCGGAATTTCCAGGTGTGCGCGCTCGGCAAGGAATTTCACAGCCTCCTGAAACTCCATCCGCTCCATTTCCATCACGAAATTAAGCGCCGTTCCACCCTTGTGGCAACCGAAGCAGTAGTAGAGCTGGGATTCGGAATCCACAGAGAAGGAAGGCGTCTTTTCATTATGAAACGGACAACAGCCCCAGAAGCGCCGACCCTTTTGCTTGAGCGGAACATATTCCGATACGATTTCTTCCAGACTGGTACGCGAACGAAGCTCATCCAGAAATACATCTGAAAATCTCGCCATGAAATCCGCTCACCAATCCTTCCTTCGACGCAACTCTGTTTCTATTCGCCGGATTTGTTGTTTTTCCTGCCTGTACAGCTACAATTTACATCAAATTTCGACAGGAAACGCCTCCGATGCCGCATAAAAACCGTTTCACAGAGACGCATATATTAATTACAACAAACCCACCCCGAATTCCTCTCACATCATGAAAATTTTTTGTTTTTCCCCGCAGGCAATTGCTTCCGAACCCATTTTTCCGCCGCGCATAGGATACAGGGTGAACCCCACCAACCCATGCTCGGAGGGATCAGCATGTCCTCAATCGTATGCAAGTTCGGCGGAAGCTCCGTCTGCGATGCGGGAATGTTCCTGCGCGTAAAGGAAATCCTGCTTGCCTGCCCCGAACGCAAATATATCGTTTTATCCGCGCCCGGCAAGCGCACGATGGATGATGAAAAGATCACCGATCTGCTCTACCGCGCCTATGAGGCCGGCTGCGCAGGGGATCAATTCATCTTTGCCCAAATTTTCCAGCGCTATGCATCCATCCGGGACCGGCTCGCGCCCAAATTCGATCTCGAGGCGGAGTTTGCTTCCATACGCCGCAATTCCCGCATCTCGGCAGATTTTGCCGTGAGCCGGGGCGAATACCTGTGCGCCAAGCTCTTCGCCGCGTTCATGGACCTGCCCTTCGTGGATGCAGCCGATCTCTTCATCTTCGGAGACAATGGCATCGATTATGAAGAAACCCGCCGCCGCATCCAGGAAAAGCTGCTGCCCCTCGGCCGCGCGGTGGTGCCCGGCTTCTACGGCTCCACCCGGGATTGCGGCGTGCGCACCTTCACCCGGGGCGGATCGGATGTGAGCGGCGCGCTGCTGGCCGCCGCGCTGGACGCGGACTGCTACGAAAACTGGACGGATGTGGACGGCCTCTTCTCCGCAGACCCGAACATCGTGCCCGAAGCGGCGCGCCACAGCTGCGTGGGACTGACCCAGATGGAGCGCATCGCCCGGGCGGGCGCGAAGCTATTGCACCCGGACGCCCTCATTCCCCTGAAGGGCACGGGTATTCAGACCATCATCAAAAACACCCACGCGCCCGATGCCCCCGGCACCGCCATCTGCGAATTTTACCTGCCCACCGTTCCCTGCGTCACGGGAATCACAGGCTTATATATGATGGAAAGCCCCGGAGGCGCATCATCGGATATCCTCCTCCACCCCACCCCCATCTCGGGAGCGCGGCGCGTAGACGCCATCAGCGCCTTCGGCATGCCGGATGAAGCGCTGGACGCGGTGAAAGCAAGTGTAAACCCGATTCATATCATTCATATGCAGGATCACAAGCAAATTATCATCGAAGAGGGCCGCTACGCCGAATCCGTGCGAAAAATTCACAGTATATTGATGCTGGATAATATTATATAACACAGAAGAACCGTGCCGAAGCACGGTTCACCATTTTTCCTTCTTGCCCGGGTTTTAAGCCCGAGGTTACTTCTTCGTCCCGACACTGCAAGCATGATCGACGGCCTTGCAGTTGCACAGCCGCAGCACCCGCCCTCCTTCGCGGCGATGAACAATACCTGATGCAAAAATTCCCCAGACCGCAAAAATGCGATCCAGGGAAATAATTTGTATCAGCGAAGGGCTTCCATCTCGGCGATGCGCGCCTTCAGCTTCTCCAGCAGGCCCTCGTTGGTGGCCAGCTTTTCCTTTTCCTTCTCAATCAGGGCGGCGGGGGCCTTGGCCACGAAGCCCTGGTTGTTCAGCTTGCCCTGTGTGCGGGCAATTTCGCCCTCAACGTTCTTCAGGTCCTTGCTCAGGCGGGCAATTTCCTTCTCAACATCCACCAGCTCGCCCAGCGGGATATAATACTCGCAGGGTACGGTAACGGCGGAAGCGCTCTTTTCGGGGTTGGCGGCGTCAGCTGCAATGAATTCCACATTGCTGGCTCCGGCCAGGCGCTTGAAGTAGCCGTCAGCGGCGGCCAGCGCATCCTTCCAGCCATCCTGGGGCTTGAGGATGAGGGTGGCGCGCTTGCTGGGAGCCACGTTCATCTCGGCGCGGAGGTTGCGGATGGAGCGGATAACCTCCATCACGCCCTCGAAGCGGGCCGCTTCCTCAGCAAAGTCATATTCCGCATTGCATTCCGGCCACTGGGAGGTGATCAGCATGCCTTCCGCGTTGGGCAGGTAGCTGTAAAGCTCCTCGGTGATGAAGGGAATGTAGGGATGCAGCAGCTTCAGGATGCCGGTGAGCACATGCAGCAGCACTTCCTGGGTGGTCTTCTTCACATCGCCATCCTCGGCATAGAGGCCCTGCTTGGCAATTTCGATGTACCAATCGCAGAAATCGGACCATACGAAATCATAGAGCTTGGTGGCGGCGAGGCCGAGATCGAAGTGCTCGAGATTATCGGTAATGGAGCGCACGGTGTTCTGGAACTCGGTGAGGATCCACTTGTCGGCGTAGCTGAGCTTATCGGCAGCAGGCAGGCCCTCGGGAGTGAAGCCTTCCAGGTTCATCAGCACGAAGCGGCTGGCGTTCCAGATCTTATTGCAGAAATTGCGGTAGGTTTCAATCTTTTCATTGGACAGGCGAACATCCGCGCCGGGCGCAACGCCCATCATCAGGCTGAAGCGCAGGGCGTCGGCGCCGTAGTTGTCGATCACCTCGATGGGATCGATGCCGTTGCCCAGGGACTTGCTCATCTTCCTGCCCTGCGCATCGCGCACCAGGCCATGCATCAGCGCCACGCTGAAGGGGCACTTGCCGGTCTGCTCGATGCCGCTGAATACCATGCGGGCGAGCCAGAAGAAGATGATATCATAGCCGCAGGAAAGCACGGAATTGGGATAGAAGGTTTTGAAGTCCTCAGTCTCTTCCGGCCAGCCGAGGGTGGAGAAGGGCCAGAGCGCGGAGGAGAACCAGGTATCCAGCACATCCTCATCCTGGCGCACGGGCTTGCCGCACTTGGGACAGGTGGTGATATCCTCGCGGGTTACGGAGAGTTCGCCGCAATCATCGCAGTAGAATGCCGGGATGCGGTGGCCCCACCAGAGCTGGCGGGAAATGCACCAGTCGCGGGTGTTTTCCATCCAGTTGAGGTAGGTCTTTTCGAAGCGCTCGGGAACGAATACCAGTTCCTTGTTCTTCACAACCTCAACGGCGGGCTTGGCGAGGGGCTCCATCTTCACGAACCACTGCTTGGAAACCATGGGCTCGATGGTATGGTGGCAGCGGTAGCAGGTGCCGACCTCGTGGGAAATGGGCTCGATCTTCTTGAGCAGGCCCGCTTCCTTCAGGTCCGCAACGATCATCTTGCGGGCTTCATCGGTGGTGTAGCCGGCGTACTTGACGCAGTCCAGAACCACATGTTCATCCTTGGTGGCGCGGCCGCTGGCGATCCATTCGGCGTTCTCAGCAGCTTCCTTCGCGCCGGTCATGTGGCCATCGTAGGTGAATACGCGCACCATGGGCAGGTTGTGCCTCTTGCCCACTTCGTAGTCGTTGGGGTCGTGGGCGGGGGTGATCTTTACAACGCCGGTGCCCTTGGTCATATCGGCATGCTCGTCGCACACGATCGGGATTTCCTTGTTGATCAGCGGCAGGATTACATGGCAGCCGTGCAGGTGGGCATAGCGCTCATCCTCGGGATTGATGGCCACGGCGGTATCGCCCAGCATGGTTTCGGGACGGGTGGTGGCGAGGGTCAGGTATTCGCCGGTTTCCTTCACCGGGTACTGCAGATGCCAGAAGGAACCACCCTTCTCCTCATATTCCACCTCGGCATCGGAGATGGAGGTCTGGCAGCAGGGGCACCAGTTGATCATGCGCCAGCCCTGGTATACCAGGCCCTTTTCATACAGGCGCACGAAGGTTTCGCGCAC
>JAFUPT010000012.1 GCA_017481065.1 Clostridia bacterium
CGACGCCCTTCGCTTTTTCTGTTCCGCAGGAGGACATGGATGACATCCTGCGCACGGGCGGTAACACCACCAATCACCGTCTGATTCTGGCTGCCGAGTTTTCCAAGGGAAAGCCGGTTGAAGAAATGGCGCAGCTGCTTCGCCAGATTTATCATGGCGGCAACGGCATGGCTACGGAGCATGGGCGCATCAGCGCATGGTATGCGGAGGACGGGATTCGCTTCGCGCCCGGCGGCTCGGCTCGCTATACCCGGATTGCGCAGGTCATGTCCTGGGAGGATGCCGCAAGACGCATCGGAGAGCTGCTGGAAAGCGGGCAGTTCATGAGCATGATGGAGCTGGCGACTGCCCCTGCGCATGAGCGCGCCATGATCGCTCAGCGGCTGTGGAATCTGTATGGAGACACAACGCCCGATGGCAAAGTTTTTCTTCCATCCTTGGAATCCATCCGCGGCGGTGGTTTCCCAGATGAAACGGCGCGCTTGGCTGAACGTCTGGCTGATCCGGCTTTTCTGCCCGGCATCACCGCAGAGATGGCGGCTTTTGCCGATGCCTATGCGCAAAACCAAAAGCTCCTGCGATTCCGTTTCCACAACCTGGCTGCTCTGGCGCAGTCGCTCAGGGAGCTTGCCCTTCCCCGCAAGGAATACGAATCCCTGCTGACGGAGGTGGCAAGGCCGGCAGCCTTCATCACCGAGGACGAAATCGACGACGCCCTTTCCGGGGGAAGCCTTATGGCTGGCAGCAAGGGCAGAATCTATCGCTTCTTTACGGCATATCCCGCGCATACGCCCAAGGAAAAGGCGGATTTCCTCAAGGGAGAATACGGCATCGGCGGGCGCTCCCATGCGGTGTCGGGCTCCGACCGCAGCGGCGAAAGCCACGACGGCAAGGGCATCAAACTGGAAAAGGAAGGCTGCCCGCCTGTTCAGCTCAGCTGGACGCAGGTGTCGAAGCGGATTAATGCCTTGATCGCGCGTGACCGGTATATGACACAATCGGAACTGGAAAGCATCGGTGCGTTGCAGGAAACCGAGGAATTACAAGCCGAAACGATTGAGCCTGCTCCAGAATCTGATTTCTCGGATGGCGTAGAGGCGAATGAAGAAATGCCTGGCGATGACGAGCCCATCGACACCGAAGCCGTTCGTCAGCGGCTGGCTGACGCGGGTATTGTCAATGGCGAAGTCGTGGACGAGAAAACGCTCAGAGGCAGCCCGTTCATTCAGCAGGTGACGGAGCTGGCGGAGCAGATTCAGGTGGAACAGGATAGCGAAGAACCACCTATTCCGGATGCAGAAGATGGTTTACCCGAATCCGCTGCGCAGGAGCACCCGTACAGGGTTGGCGATGCGGTCTATCTGGATGATCGACCCTTTTTCATTACCCAGATCGGGCATTTCAATGTACAGCTCCAGGACCCTTCTCAGACATATCCCATCTTCCGTTCAGAGAGCATCGATCGCTTTGAACAACTGCTGGTGATGGATGAGCGAAACGCGGCCCTGTTATCCACAATCGGTGGAAAACCCACGCCGGAAGCAGATTATCCACAGCTCCATCCACAGGGTTATCCTCAGAGTTTTCCACAGGATTCGCCTGCACCTGTGAGCAATTCGCCCTCCGCTGTGGGGAACTTCCGCATCACGGATGATCATCTCGGTGAGGGCGGTGCAAAGGCCAAGTATGGCAACAACCTTGCTGCCATCCGAACGCTCAAGCAGATTGAAGCTGAAGGGCGCACGGCAACGCCGCAGGAGCAGGAGATACTCTCGCGCTATGTGGGCTGGGGCGGTCTCGCAGATGCCTTTGATCCCGACAAGCCGGCGTGGGCGGATGAGTACCGTCAGCTTGCCGCGATGCTCACGCCGCAGGAATACGAGGCGGCGCGCGCCTCGACGCTCAACGCGCACTATACCAGTCCTGTCGTCATCCGGGCGATGTACGATGCTGTCGCGCAGATGGGCTTCACCGGCGGCAACATTCTGGAGCCGTCGATGGGCGTGGGCAATTTCTTCGGGATGCTGCCGGAAGGAATGCAGGCCAGCCGCCTGTACGGTGTGGAGCTGGACAGCATCACCGGGCGCATCGCGCAGCAGCTTTATCCCA
>JAFUPT010000043.1 GCA_017481065.1 Clostridia bacterium
AAGTGCTGCGATCCCATCGCGGATGCGAAGGAACTGGCGGCCATGGGCGCAACTGTTGTGCTGAAGGGCGCGAGCCGGGTGATTGCATCCGATAAAATCAACTATATCAGTGCAAGCGGCGGATGCGGCATGGCAAGGGGCGGCTCAGGAGATATTCTGACCGGCATACTGGGTGCGCTGCTTGCCCAGCGCTTTACGAACGCTCATGATTTCTGCGCTGCCGTCGCCTGTGAAATCCACGGTCAGGCCGGGGAACTGGCACAGGAAAAGTACGGCAGCTACGCCATGAATTCCGCGGACATCATTGAATTTTTGCCGGAGGTGTTCAGGAAATATGCGGACTGAGCTTGCCCGGATGCGCGATCTGCTGCGCGCGGCGCTGCCGGAGAGGGCGTTTCTCCGGCGGGACCGGGGAGACGCGCTGTTCATCACAAACCTTCCACCGCTGCAGGCCATTCCGGGATTCACGCTGGAGGCGCGCGGCGGGATGACCTGCATCCTGCCGGAAAAATGCTGGATGGAAGAATTGGAGGCGCGGCATCCCGAAGCGCCGGACAGCCTATGCGGGAGCCTCGCGCGCTTCCGGGGAGAAGCGCCCGGCGACGACGCGCTGCGGCTCTTTGCCCGGGGTTTGAAGCTCCTTGACATGGAAAACGCCCCCTCAAACGAAATCGAAGCCTTTGACCGCGCGCTGCGGCAGCATGCGGCCATCGCCCTGCGGGGCGGCGGCTGCGGCGGGCTCTACGCGCTGGCAATATTGAATTATGAGATCAGCAAAGGAGAATGAGATATGAAAATCAAGTATTACGCCCATGCATGCTTCGGCCTGGCCTTTGAAAACGGCCCGGTGCTGGTGACCGATCCCTACGATGAGAGCGTGACCTATCCGCCCTGCAATGCGGAGTGCGACGCCGCGCTGGTGAGCCACGACCACTTCGACCACAACCATGTTGCATCCCTGTGCGGCAATTTCACCGTGATCAAGGAGCCCGGCAATTATGAGGTGGGCGGCGTGAAGGTATCCGCCACTCCCTGCTTCCACGATCCGGAGCAGGGCGCGCTGCGGGGCAGCAACCTGATCTTCCGCATCGAGGGCGAGGGCCTTTCCATCGCGCACCTGGGCGACCTTGGCCACATGCCCAATGAGGAGCAGCTGGCCGCCATGGCAAAGCTGGACGTATTGATGCTGCCCATCGGCGGCACCTACACCATCACCACCCCGCAGGCGGAGGAGATCATCCGCACGGTGAAGCCGAAGCTGGCCATCGCCATGCACTTCAGAACCGATGATTACGAGATCAACATTTCTACTCCCGAACAGTTCATCGCCGACATGCAGGCCGTGCGCATGCCCCGGGAGATCGAAATTACCGCCGGAAACATCGGCAAGCTGCCGCCGGTGATCATTATGGACCACAAATAAAGGAGAACCGCTATGCAGAGCACGATTACCCGCGAGCAGGCTTACGCCCTGCTGACCAAATACAACAAGGAACCCTTCCACATCCAGCATGCGCTGACCGTTGAGGGCGTAATGCGCTGGTATGCAAACGAGCTGGGCTACGGCGAGGACGCCGATTTCTGGGCCATTGTGGGCCTGCTCCACGACATCGACTTTGAAAACTGGCCGGAGGAGCACTGCAAAAAGGCTCCGGAGCTGCTGCGCGAGGGCGGCGTTTCCGAGGAGATGATCCACGCCATCGTGAGCCATGGCTACGGCCTCTGTGCCGATGTAAAGCCCGAGCTGGAGATGGAAAAGGTGCTCTTTGCTTCCGATGAACTCACCGGCCTGATCGGCGCGGCCGCCCGCATGCGCCCCAGCAAGAGCGTAAGCGATATGGAGCTTTCCTCCCTCAAGAAGAAGTTCAAGGATAAGAAGTTCGCCGCCGGCTGCAGCCGCGATGTGATCAAGCATGGCGCGGAAATGCTCGGCTGGGAGCTGGATACCCTGCTGGAGAAGACCATCGCCGCCATGCGCCCGGACGAAGCCGCAATTGCGGAGCACGTAGCGAAGCTGGGTTGACGCTGGGGAAGACGATCTGGGGCAGCCCCCTCAGAAAGGCACGCTTTGCGTGCCCGGGAAACAATTCATTCGCAAATTGTGCCCGCTCCGGGTACAATTTGCCTGCATGGGATTCTCAAGGGTCAATGACCCTTGAGCGGGGATCCAAGGGGCAGAGCCCCTTGGCAACTCCCGTTGCGAAAGGAGAAACCGTTATGCTGTTTATGGGAATCGACGTAGGCACGCAGGGCGTGCGCTGCGTGGTATCGGATGAGCGCGGAAACATTGCCGCGGCGCATTCCGTGCCCTTTGAAACATTGAATATTGCCGGGCACGAGGGCTGGTATGAGCAGAGCCCGGCAGCCTGGGTGAGCGCGGCGGAGGAAGCCATACGCAGCTGCACCAGCCAGTTGGAACATCCGGAAACGATCATGGCCATTTCCATCGACGGCACCAGCGGCACGATTGTTCCTCTGGATGGAGATATGCGGCCGCTGATGAACGGCATCATGTACAATGATCCCCGCGCCGGCGCGCAGGCAAAGCGCATCCACGAGTGCATGGGCCACATCGAAAAGAAGCTGGGCTACAAATTTGGCGCGAGCTTCTCCCTGCCGCGCATACTGTGGGTGCGGGAGGAAATGCCGGAAATCTACGAAAAGACCGCCGTTTTCGCCCACCAGGCGGATTACATCGCGGGCCTGCTCTGCGGCGAATACCGGGTGAGCGATTACAGCAACGCCCTCAAGACCGGCTACGATTTGATTGACAACCGCTGGCCGGAGGAGTACGAGACCGTGCTGGGGCTGGACCTTAAAAAGCTGCCGAAGATCGTGCGCCCCGGCGTGGCCATCGCCCATGTGACGAAGGAAGCCTGTGAAAAGCTGGGCCTTCCCGAAATCGCGGTGGTGACCGGCGGCAGCACGGACGGCTATGCTTCCGCGCTGGCGGCAGGCGCGGTGGGCGCGGGCAAGTGGGCTTCGATCATCGGCACCACCTTTGTGCTCAAGGGCGTGACCGACAAGCTGGTGATCGATCCCAACGGCTCCAGCTACTCCCACATGCTGCCCAGCGGCGAATGGCTGCTCGGCGGCGCGGCGAACCTGGGCGGCAGGGTGCTGAACTTCGCAAGGGGAGAAAAGAGCTTTGACGAGCTGAACGATGCATCGGAAGACCTGATTCCCACCGGCGTGCGCTGCTATCCGCTGACGGGCAAGGGCGAGCGCTTCCCCTTCGTGCTGCCGGACTGCGAGGCATTTTACATCGGCGATGTGACCGGCGGAAAGCTCTATCCGGCGATCATGGAGGGCGTGGGCTTTGCCGAGAAGCTGGCCTTTGACCACATGGAGGCACTGGGCTGCCCCGTGGGCGACACGATTTACACCACAGGCGGCGCATGCAAGAGCGCGCTGTGGCTGAAAATCCGGGCATCCATCCTGAACAGGAAGCTGATGGTTCCCGAGGTGGTGGACGCGGCGATGGGCAGCGCCCTGCTGGCAGCCTCCAACTACTTCGGCGGCCTGGAAAAGGCGGCGGAGCGCATGATACGCTACCGCAGCGTGACCGAGCCGGACCCGGCGCTGGTGGAGAAGTACGCCGGAATCTATGCCAAATTCCGTGGAGATATTGAAAAAATCTACGGTGTGGAGGTTTAAATGAGCATCTACAAGGACTGCGATATCCGCGGCATTTATGAAAAGGAAATCACCGCGGCGGACACCTACAAAATCGGCCGCGCGCTGGCCACGCTCTGCCCGGGAAAGATACTCTGCGGCGGCGATGTGCGCCTGTCCACCCCGGAGCTCAAGGGCGCGCTTTTGAAGGGACTCATGGAATCCGGCGCGGAGGTGATTGACCTCGGCACCATTCCCACCCCGGCGCTCTACTTTGCGCTGAAGCATTCCGACGCGCAGGCGGGCTGCACGGTGACCGCATCCCACAACCCGCCGCAGTACAACGGCGTGAAATTCATGATCGGCTCCGAGCCGGTGACCCGCGCCGTGATCGACAGGCTGCACGGCATCGTGGAGGACGGCGCATTTGCCGAAAAGAAAGGCAGCATCGCCCATTGGGATGTGTGCGCGGAATATCTCGCCTTCCTCGAAAAGCGCTTTTCTGCGAAGAAGCCGCTGCATGTGCTGGTGGACGCGGGCTCCGGCGCCATGAGCACGGCGGCTCCCGAGGCGTTCCGCCGCGCGGGCTACAAGGTGACTGAGCTCTTCTGCGAGGCGGACGGCTCCTTCCCCCACCGCGACCCGAACCCGGCGGAATACAAGCACCTGGGCAAGACCGGCGAGGCGGTGCGTGCCTGCGGCGCGGACTTCGGCGTGGCCTTCGATGGCGACGGCGACCGCGCGGTGTTCCTCGATGAAAAGGGCGTTCCGGTGCAGAACGAGAAATCGCTGGTGCTGTTCATCCGTTCCCTCTTGAAGGACAGGCCCACGCCCGTGGTGTACGACCAGAAATCTTCCTCCATTATCCGCGAAGCCGTGCTGGAGATGGGCGGAACCCCGCTGCCCGAGAAGAGCGGCCACGCATTCATCAAGAAGCGCTTCCTGGAAAACGGCGCGGCGGTTGCCGGCGAGGTGAGCGGCCACTTCTTCTTCGGCGAGCTGGGCTACGACGACGGCCTGTTTGCCGCCCTCGAAATGGCGGAGCTGATTGCAGCGAGCGGAAAGAAGCTCAGCGAGATGGTGGAAAATATCGTTTGCCCGCCCATCACCCCGGACATCCGCATTCCCTGCGCCTATGCCGAGCAACAGGACTGGCTGGATAGTGTGGAAAAGATGGCAGTGCAGAAAAACGCTGAGATCAGCCACCTGGACGGCGTGCGCGCCGATTTCCCCGATGGCTGGCTGCTGATGCGCAAGAGCGTGACCGCCGAGCAGGTTACCCTGCGCGCCGAAGCTAAGACCGAAGATCGCCTGCGGGAGCTCCTCGCCGAAGTGGCGGCGGCGCTGCCGGAGGAGGCGCGGGAAACGCTAAGGGCGCTGCTCTAAAACCCGCTTAAGGGGTGCCGCCCCTTAAGAAACCCCGCCAGGGGAAATGATTTCTCTTGTCGGCTGCCCCACACTTTCAGTGTGTCGCAGCTACGCGGCGGCACAGCCAATGTGCTCGCCGCTAGTCACTTCGCTTCCTCCCCTGGACCCCTCTGTAAAGCAAATCGCGCCATTCGGCGGCGCGATTTGCAGAAAAATTTTAAAGGCACCCGAAAGGGTGCCTTTTTTGTGGGGTTTCCAAAGGGAATCATTCCCTTTGGTCAGGGGTCTGGGGCTGGAAGCCCCCAACATCCTCCCGACTTACTTGATCTCGTCGATGGCTACGCGGCGGCCTTCCTTGTTGGAGAGCTTGGCAGCTTCCAGGACGCGGATATCGGCTGCGCCGTCCTCGAGGTTGGGGGTGACGATCTTATCGCCGCCGATGGCGCAGAGGAAATCATTGAAGGCGTTTACGAAGGTATGCTCGTAGCCGATGATATGGCCGCAGGGCCACCATGCGGAAACATAGGGATGCACGCCCTCGGTGACGAGGATGGTGCGATAGCCCTGCTCCTCGAGCGGGAGGGTGAGATCGGAGAACTGCAGCTCGTTCATGCGCTCGAAGTTGAACTTCAGGCTGCCCTTGGAGCCGTAGATTTCGAAATCATTGTAATTCTTGCGGCCGCCGGCGAAGCGGGAAGTTTCGATTGCGCCGAGCGCGCCGTTTTCGAAGTCGAGCAGCATGAAGGCTGCATCATCAACGGTGACGGTGCCCATCTGGGTATCGGCGGTCTTTTCGCCCTTGGAGAAGGTGGCTGCGCCTGCGCCCGGCAGGGGACGCTCCTTGATGAAGGTTTCGAAGCGTGCGGTGACTGCGGTGGGCTCGCCGATCAGGAAGCGGGCGAGGTCGACTGCGTGGGAGCCGAGATCATAGAGCACGCCTGCGCCGGCGCGGTCTGCGCGCAGATGCCAGGTGAGGGGTGCGTCTTCATCCATGATCCAGTCCTGCAGGTAAGCGCCGCGCCAGTGGTAAATCTTGCCCAGGCGGCCATCCTCGATCATCTTCTTGGCGAGGGCGACGGCGGGAACGCGGCGGTAGTTGTGGTTCAGGTAGGCGACGACGCCGGCTTCCTTAACGGCCTTGGCCATCTCCACGCACTCGGCATAATCCATGCCGCAGGGCTTTTCGCAGACGATGTGCTTGCCGTTCTTGGCAGCCTCGATTGCCATTTCCTTGTGCATGTAGGTGGGGGTGCCGATATCGATGATATCGATGTCGGGGCGCTTCACAACTTCGCGCCAGTCATAGCTGACCTCTTCATAGCCCCAATTCTCGGCAAAGCCTTCCAGGCGGGTGGTGCTGCCGACGATCACCTTCAGGTTCACCTTGAAGGGAGCGTCAAAGAAGGTATTTACCTTTTTCCAGGCGTTGGAATGGGCCTTGCCCATGAAGCCGCCGCCGATCATTGCGACATTCAGAACTTTTTTCATGATAAATTCCTCCAGATTTATCCCGTGATACGGAACATGAGTAAACTTTGGTTTGAGGGGCAATGAGCGGCAAAGGATTTTTGTTCAAGTCAAGGAGCCGAGGCGCAGGCGTAGCAGCGCTACGTTAAGCCGACAGCGACGCAGAATTGTGCAAAAAGACGAACCGAGCATTGCCATGAAAACCAAAGTTTGCGAATTAGGCGTACTTTGCGCCGATCTTCTTCAGGTTGTGGACGGAAACGGCGATGGCTTCCTTTTCCATGTTCATCCATTCGGGGGCGGGGCAGTCGATCTCAACGGCGAGGAAGCCCTTGTAGCCTGCCTTGGAGAGCAGCTCGGCCAGCTTGTCGTTGTCTACCATGCCCATGCCTACCGGCACGCCGCAGAAGAAATACCAATCGGTGGGCTTTGCGGTGGGATGGAGCTTGAGGTCCTTCAGGTGGGTGGAGAATACATAGGGGGCCAGCTTTTCCATGCCGGCTACCGGGTCATCCAGCAGGCGGAGGAAGTTGCCGGTATCGAAGTTGATGCCGAAGTTGGGAGAATCCACAGCCTGGATCATCTCCAGCATTTCATCGGAGGTGAAGTCGATGTGGTTCTCAGCAGCCAGCTTCACGCCGCAATCCTCGGCGATCTTGGTGGCTTCCTTGTACATGGGAACCAGGCGGGCGATGTGATCGCGATGGTTTTCATGGCGCCAGTCGAAGGCGGAGCCGGTGATGCGCATTACATCGGTGCCCAGCAGGCGGGTCTTGGGGATGAGGGCCTTCATCTCTTCAAAGGCTGCGGGGTTCAGGCCGCGCTCCAGGCCGTTGGGATGGCCCCATGCGAACACGGTATCCATGTTGTAGGCCTTGAGCTTATCGCCCAGGTCCTTCAGGTATGCATCGTCCAGGGAGGGCAGGAAGCAGGTTTCCAGGGAAACGCCGTCTACATCCAGGTACTTTGCATAATCGATGAATTCATCCACGGTCGCCAGCTTCTCGGGCTGGGCCTGCATGTCATAAACTTCGCCGAACAATCTGTGGTAGCAGTAAGAGTCAATGCCGATTTTCATTTGATGTAACCTCCCATTAAAATGTTTTTCGCTTGCTTCTTTTTTAAATGCGCGGAGACGGACGCCCATCTCCGCGCTGGTTTAACGCTTATGTGATGATCAATTCTCCTTGTTGCTGCGCTGGAGCAGAACTGCGAAGATGATGATCGCGCCCTTTACGGCATTTACCAGCTTGGTATTGATGCCGATGAGGGTGAGGATATTGGAGATCATGCCGAAGATGAATGCGCCGAACATGGTGTTCGAGAGCTTGCCCTTGCCGCCCTCCATGGATACGCCGCCGATAACAACCATCGCGATGGCGTTCAGCTCGTAGGAGGTACCGGAGGAGGTGGAGTTGATGGAGCCCATGCGGGAGGATTCCGCGATGGCGCCCACTGCAATGGCGATGCCCAGCAGCACATAGGCCATGATCTTGATGCGGTCGGTCTTGATACCGGAGAGGCGGGCGGCCTTCACGTTGGAACCAACTGCGTAGATGCGGCGGCCGAGGGTGGTGTACTTGGAGATATACCAGTAGATGAAGGCCATCAGGAAGAAATAGATGATCTGCAGCGGGATCACATCAAAGAGCTTCGCGGAGGAGATGGCCAGGTAGGCTTCGTTCTTGGTGGTAACGCCGCCGCCGTTCAGGGCATAGGTGAGAACGGAGCGGTAGATATACTGGAAGCCGAGGGTTACGATAAAGGAAGGTACGCGGCCCTTCGTGATGATCACACCGGTGAGCCAGGAGAAGCCGATGCCGCAGACGAAGGCGGTGATCACACCGAGTATGGCGCTGCCGGTGAGGTTGATGACCGTGATGGCGAGGGCTGCGACCGCAACCATTTCCGCGCCGACGGACAGATCGATATTGCCGGTGATGATGACGAAGGCCATGCCGAAGGCGATGATGCCCACGACGGCGTTGGAGCGGATGATGTTGATGATGTTGTTCAGGGACAGGAAGGTGGTGCCCTTAAAGATGGTGGAAATGATGACCATCAGCAGGGTGACCAGCAGGATGTTGTATTCCGAGAGGAATTTCTTGAATTTCGCGTTTGAGGAAACTGCCTGATTGCTCTGCATAGCTTTTCTCTCCTTGCTTAGTTTTCGGCAAGCGTGCCGCCGGTGGACAGGATCATGATGTTTTCCTCGGTGAGCTGTTCACGGCTGAGTTCGCCGCGGAGTTCGCCGTGGTACATCACCAGTGCGCGGTCGCAGGTGCGGATGATTTCCTGGGCCTCGCCGGAGGTGATGATGATGCCCACGCCCTTCTTGGCCAGCTTCATCAGTTCCAGGTAAATTTCATTCTTTGCGCCTACGTCAACACCCTGGGTGGGGTTGGTCAGGATCATAACCTTGGGGTTTGCCCTGAGCCACTTGGCGAGCACAACCTTCTGCTGGTTGCCGCCGGAGAGACTGGTAATGGGGTTATCGTAGTTATGCACTTTGATGGAGAGCTGCTCCTTGGCCTCGTCCATCATGGCCTTCTCCTTCTTGCGGGAGAGCTTGATGCCCTGCATGCATTCCTCGATGGTGACGATGGTGAGGTTGCCCTGCACGGACAAATCCTTGATGATGGCGTTTTCCTTGCGGTTGGCGGGGAGATAGCCCACGCCCTGCTTCTTGCCATGGGCGGGATGGGTGATGTTGATCTCCTTGCCGTTGAGGGTTACGCGGCCGCCGGTCTTGGGCAGATCGCCGAAGAGGCAGCGGACGAGCTGCTCCTTGCCATCGCCCAGCAGGCCGGTGATGCCCAGGATTTCGCCCTTCTTCAGGGAGAAGGACATGCCCTTTACATCATTGCCCACCTGCAGGTTTTCAACGGTGTAGTATTCCTCGCCGAGCTCGCGGGGCTGGTAAACCTCCACGCCGAGCACATCGTGGCCCACCATCATCTTGGCAATTTCCGTCTGGCTGATCTTGGAGCCGTCCGGCTGGGTGATGGAGCCCTCGAATACCTTTTCGCCGTTTCGAAGCACGGTGTAGCTATCGCAGAATTCAACAACTTCGCCGAGCTTATGGGATATGAAGATGATCGTTGCGCCCTGGGTGTGGGTCAGGTTGCGCATGATCGAAAATACATTGTCAATTTCCTTCTGGGTGAGGGAGGTCGTCGGTTCATCCATGATGATGAGCTTCGCATCCCGCAGCAGGGACTTTGCGATTTCGACGATCTGCTTGTAGCTGGTTTCCAATTCGTGCATCATGGCACGAGGATTGATATCCACATTCATGCGGTCGAAGACCTTCTGGGTCTCTTCGCACATCTTCTTGATATCGAGCCTACCGAATCTATTGCGGAGCTCGTTGCCCAGGAACATGTTTTCATAGACCGCGAGGTCGTTTACGACGTTGAGCTCCTGGTGAATGAAGGCGATGCCGTTCTTCTGGGCATCCAGCGGAGAAGCGATATCCGCCTGCTTGCCGAACAGCGTGATGGTGCCGCTGTCCTGATGGGTAACGCCGCCAAGTATATTCATCATCGTGGTTTTACCGGCGCCGTTTTCACCCAGCAGAGCATGGATTTCACCGCTCTTGACCGTAAAGTCAACTTCCTTGAGCACGGCAACACCGCCATATTTCTTGACGATGCCGCTCATCTTCAGCGCGAGTTCGGCCATCTGCGTATTCTCTCCTTGTCTTGGGTTGATTTGGGATGCGGGAGGAGGCCCTGGCCTCCTCCCGCAGAGTTCAGACTGAAATTGGATTAGAAGGGAGCATCCTCGGTAACGCCGTTGCGGACCATCCAGTCAGCATAGTTGGTGTAGTCCAGGGTCTCCGGCGGGATGATGGTGGTGGCTTCGTAGGTTTCGCCATTGATCAGGCCCTGGCACAGACGTACCAGATCGCCCATCATGTAGGGAGCATAGGTCTGGGTGGAGAGCCAGATCTTGTCCTTGTATTCGTCCATGAGCTTGAAGTAGGCCTGTCCGTCGCCGCAGCCGGTCATAACCTTAACTTCGCCAAGGCGGCCCTGCTCTTCGATGGCCTTCAGCATGCCGGTGGAGAGCTCGTCGTCGCAGCTGTAAACGCCGTCAACCTGGGGCTGAGCGGTCAGGATATCGGTCATGAGGGCCAGACCGGTTTCCTGAGCGGCATTGTCAGCAGCATAGGTGCCAACGATTTCGATCTCGGGATACTTCTCGGTCAGGGTGTCCACGCAGCCAGCTACGCGCAGATCGAAGATTGCGCCGTAGGAGGGGATGGTGGTGATGACAACCTTGCCCTTGCCGCCGAGCTTCTCAGCAATGTATTCTGCGCCGAGAACGCCGATGTCATAGTTGTCGCCGGCCAGATAGTAATCCGGAACGGTGGCGCCCAGGGTGCGGTCGAAGTCAAGCAGGGTCACGCCAGCATCCATAACGCGCTGAGCGGCTGCTTCGAGGGTATCGTTGAAGGGGAACAGGATGATGTATTCGCAGCCCTGCTCGATCATCATGTCCAGGTCGGAAGCCTGCTCAGCTTCGGACTCGGCGATCTTCATGATGTAGTTCATGCCCAGAGCTTCTGCGGTGGTCTCAGCGGACCAGGATACGGCTGCTACCCAGCCAGTGGGGTTGTAGGGGCAGGAAATGCCAACGAGGGGCTGCTCTTCTGCAGTGGCCATTGCGCCGCAGCAGAGGACCATAACCAGAGCCAGAACCAGGGACAGTACTTTCTTCATTGTGGTATCCTCCTATTATTTTGTTTCCTGTTGCACAGGAAAAACTGAAGCATGGGTATGGGGAGCGCGCAACGCTCCTATGTTAAAATCACACCTGTATTTTAACAGTTGGTCCAACCAATGTCAATAGACAAATATGGGGAGCGGATATTTTCTTACAGCTCGGTAACTTCCCAGCCGAACACGCGGGCCACCTGGCGCAGCTGCGGGATCACATCGCCGGTGATGATCAGGCTGTGGTGGGAGCAGAGGTTATCCATCACCTTGTGGCCTTCGCGGTAGCGGATGAGCGCGCCGTTGCGGCAATCGCTGCCGGGATACTGCACATAAGTTTCGATCTCCGCCTTGATCAGGCTCAGCTTCTTGAAGCCGGGATATATCTTTGCCAGGGTGACCGGGCCCTCGGGCATGCGGCAATCCGCCATGCAGGCCTTTTCATTCACGATCTCCAGCACTTTCGGGCGCAGGGTCCACTCGGTGCAGAACTTCCGCGGCACGAAGCCGAAGTAGCCGCAGTGCACGCCCAGGGCATGATTGTCCGGATCATCGATATCCGGGAACTTATCGATCTTTTCATGGGCCAGCGCGGCCATGCCCACCAGGAAGGGATAGAGGTTGGTCATCATGATGGGCTTTTCGATGGAGCGGTAGATGACGTAGGTGGACAGCAGGGTGAGGGTATCGCCCTCGCAGGCCCAGATGATGTTGTCCCGCTCGAAGAGCATATTCCATGCCAGGCAGGGAGTGGTATCGCAGTTGAAGGATTCGTTCAGGCAGTTGCTGCCCACGCCCTCGACATCGCCGATTTCATCGATGACTTCCTTGACGGAGATGTAAATCTTCACGGCGCGCAGGAATGCTTCCTCGCACACGCCCTCCTGCTTGATATCCCAGTCGGCGGCGACCCTGCGGGCCTCGTCGTCGGAAATCTGCTTGGCGCGGTCGCCGCGCTCCTTCCAGCTGCGGTAGATCAGCTTGCAGCCGAACACCTTTTCCATGGTTTCGGTGGATTCATTCTCCCACCAGTAGAACTTCTTGAAGATATTGGCCTGCATGCCCTCGCCGGGGGTATCCTGGAACATGAGGAACTTTGCGCCGGCCTTCAGGGAATGCTTTACGCCCAGGGCGCGCAGCACGGTTTTGGCCATCTCCTCGCTGTAAGGGGAGAACACGGTGAGGCCCAGATCGCGCAGGTAGGTAACGATCTCCCAGTCCCACATCTCCACAGTACCGAACTTGCTGGTGATCACCACCATGGGCAGATCATAGGCCTTGAGCTCTTCATCATGGCGGAAGGCGGCGAAGATCATCTGCGGGAAGAGAATGGCGTCCGCGCCCTCGGGCAGGGCCTGGCCAACGGCGGTAAGCGGCAGGAAATCCGCCACATCGCCATACATCTTATTGAGCAGCTCCATCTGAACCTGGAGCTCGCCCTGTTCGCGTTCGTTAATCTCGGTAAAATACAGCGGAGCAAGCCTTACCTTCATTTCTGCCATCTCCTTATGAAAGAATTATGAATGTTATCCATCATTTCTGAAATTCATTGTCGAACCGCCCGAAAAACCGAACGTTTCTTGCAATAAATTGATTATAGCACAGTTTAACATAAACTGCAATAACAAAAATCGCTAATCAGAATATTTTTTTTGATCGTTTGCTGTTCTTATTTTTGTATTTTGTTGTTTTTTCGCGCATTTACCGAAAACTTCCATCGAAACAACAACAAAATCCGATAAATAACATTAATGAATGCCAGAAATAAATTGCAATCGAAAGCATGGCGTGGTATAATAGAATCAGTTGGTGCGCCGTTCGCACAACGAAACGGCGCAATTGTAAATATCAGCGAATTATAGAGAGGGGCTTTTAACATGAGTGATAAGATTCTGGGCATCTGCCTGATCGGCTGCGGCCGCGCCGGCATGATTCATGCGCGCAACTATGTGAACAAGGTCAAGGGCGCCAAGATGGTGGCCTGTGTGGACGTTGTGGAAGCCGCCGCAAAGGCAGCCGCTGATGAGCTGGGCTGCACGAAGTATTATACCGATTATCATGCCATCCTGAATGATTCCGAAGTGGACGCAGTGGTGGTTGTATCCCCCACCGACCTGCACATGGGCATCGTAATCGACTGCGCCAACGCAGGCAAGCACATCTTCTGCGAAAAGCCCATGGCCATGAACGTGGAAGAATGCGAAAAGATGATCGAAGCATGCAAGGCCAACAACGTGAAGCTGCAGATCGGCTTCATGCGCCGCCACGACAAGAGCTTCAAGCAGGCCAAGGAAGTGCTGGACAGCGGCGCCATCGGCGACCTGGTGCAGATCCACAGCCACACCCGCGGCCCGAGCAAGCCCCGCCCGTGGATGTATGATATCAAGAAGAGCAACGGCATTCTGGCTGAGGTAAACTCCCATGATATCGACGCCTGCCGCTGGTTCGCCGGCAGCGACATCGCCAGCCTCTACGCCATCGCAGGCAACTACCGCAATCCCGAGGCACGCGAGGAATATCCGGATTACTACGACAGCGTAATGATGACCGGCACCTTCGAAAACGGCGTGCAGTTTGTGATCGACGGCGCGGCATATGTGCAGTACGGCTACGACAGCCATGTAGAGCTGCTGGGCACCAAGGGCGTGCTGCATGTGGGTTACAGCGAGGGCAGCAGTGTGAAGGTGACCACCGTGGAGCACGGCACCAGCCAGCCCTTCATCAACAGCTGGATGACCCTGTTCGAGGATGCATACCTGGCCGAGGACATCGCCTTTGTGGAAGCCATCCTGAACGACACCGAGACCCCCGTGACCGGCTACGACGGCCTGCAGGCTGTGAAGGTGGTTGAAGCGGGCAACCGTTCCATCCAGACCAATTCCATTATTAAGATGTAATATAATTTGCCGGCTATCCCTCGGCTGCCCTTGCGGCAAGACGGAGGGAGAGGGCAAAAAACGCTGAATTATTGATAGAAGAGGTGTATATACCATGCTTGCACTGAAACTCTACGGTCCCAATGATATCCGCCTGGTGGAGTGCGAAAAGCCCGTGATCAACGACGACGAGCTGCTGCTCAAGACCGAGGCCGCCGCAGTTTGCGGCACCGACGTGCGCATGTGGCTGAACGGCGCAAAGGGCGTGGATGAGGAGCATCCCCTCACCCTCGGCCATGAATTCGCAGGCACCATCGTGGAAGTGGGCAAGAATGTTCCTTTCTATAAGCCCGGCATGCGCGTGGGCATGCAGCCCAACATCGGCTGCGGCATCTGCGACCGCTGCGTCAGCGGCAATTTCCACCTGTGCGATGATTACCGCGCATTCGGCATCAACATGGACGGCGCATTCGCCGAGTACGTTAAAATCCCCGGCGATGCCGTGACCCGCGGCAACCTGCAGGTTCTGCCCGAGACCGTTTCCTCCGAAGAAGCCGCCGTTTGCGAGCCCCTGAGCTGCGCTTACAATGGATTCACCAAGTGCTTCGTGAAGCCCGGCGAATACGCGCTGGTTGTGGGCGCTGGCCCCATCGGCGTGATGCACGCCCAGCTGCTGCACATGGCCGGCGCAAGCGTTACCATGAACGACGTGGTGGCCGAGCGTCTCGCCTACTGCAAGGAGCTCATGCCTTGGGTGAACACCTACTGCGGCGACGACCTGCCCGGCTATGTGAAGGAATGGACCAACGGCCGCGGCCTGGATGTGGCCATCACCGCCTGCCCCGTTCCCTCCGTGCAGCAGGCCATGCTGCCCCTGATGAACTACGGCGGCCGCGTGAACTTCTTCGGCGGCATCCCCGCCAGCAAGCAACCCATCCCGATCGACACCAACCTAGTGCACTACAAGGAGCTCTACCTCACCGGTTCCACCCGCTCCTCCGTGGCGCAGTTCCGCAAGGTTGTTGAATTCGTGGGCCAGGGCCTGATCGATACCAAGTCCGTTATCACCCACCGCTACGAGCTCAAGGACATCCTGACCGCCTTCGACAACGCACGCGCTGCCAAGGGCATCAAGCATGTGGTGAAGTTCTGAGAATAGGAGGGAAACGCCAAAGGGACGCTGTCCCTTTGGAAACCCTGCCAGGGGAAATAATTTCCCCTGGGCTCCTCTGAATAAAAATCGTGCCGGACACCGGCACGATTTTTGTGTATGGAAAACAAGTCCCCTGTGCAAGGGGAGCTGTCCGAAGGGCTGATGAGGTGTAAAACAGCGACAATCCCTCCGGCGCTATGCGCCACCTCCCTTTGCACAAGGGAGGCAAGATTTTCCCGAGCCCTATCAAAATGACCTCGCTCCGAGGTCATTTTTTGTGCGGTTTCCAAAGGGCGGCTCGCCCTTTGGTCAGGGGTCCGGGGGCTGACGGCCCCCAGCGCAACTCCCACCCTCCCCTGCCGCCTCTTGCAATATTTGCGCGCTTGTACTATAATGAGGGCGGTGTGATTCAGAAAATCTACTTATTATAAAGGATGAATGGATTATGAATATCATCATCGTCGGCTGCGGAAAGATCGGCTCCACGATACTTTCGAGCCTGCTGGCGGAGGGCCACGACATTGTGGTTGTGGATTCGAACCCGGATGTAATTTCCGAGGTAAGCAATATTTACGACAGCATGTATGTATGCGGCAGCGGCACGGACTGCGATGCGCTGGCGGAAGCCGGCGTGGACAAGGCCTCGCTGGTGGTGGCGGTGACGGGCTCGGACGAGATCAACATGCTCAGCTGCTTCATCGCCCGCAAAATGGGCGCGGAGCACACCATCGCCCGCATCCGCAAGCCGGAATACAACGATAAAAACCTGAGCTTCATGCGCCAGCAGTTCGACCTTTCCATGTCCATCAACCCGGACCTGCTGACCGCGCAGGAGCTGTTTCATGTATTGCAGCTGCCGAGTGCGGTAAAGATTGAATACTTCTCCCGGCGCAATTTTGAAATGGTGGAGCTGGTGCTCAAGCCGGACAGCGCGCTCTGCGGCGTGAAGCTGATGGATCTGCGCAAGAAATACGAGGCAAAATTTTTGATCTGCGCGGTGCAGCGGGGCGAAGCCGTAACCATTCCAGGCGGCAGCTTTGAGCTGCAGGCGGGCGACAGGATTGAGCTCACCGCCGCGCCCAGCGAGATGCAAAAACTTTTGAAAATGCTGGGCATATTGCAGAAGCAGGCCAGGAATGTAATGATCCTCGGCGCGAGCCGCATGGCATACTACCTGAGCAAGATGCTGCTGGGCAGCGGCTGCGCGGTGACGATCATCGAAAAGGACCGCATGCGCTGCCAGGAAATCAGCGAAAAGCTGCCCGGCGCGGTGGTGATCTGCGGCGACGGCGCGCAGCAGGAGCTGCTGCTGGAGGAAGGGCTGAAATCGATGGACGCCTTCGTTTCCCTCACCGGCATGGACGAGGAGAACATATTGATCTCCTTCTTCGCATCCAGCCAGGGCGTTCCCAAGGTGGTTGCCAAGGTGAACCGGGATGAGCTGCGCCCCATCGCCGAAAAACTGGGCCTGGAGACGCTGGTTTCCAGCCGTGCGGCGAGTTCGAACATGCTCTCCCGCTATGCCCGCGCGCTGGAAAATTCCCTGGGCAGCAACGTGGAAACCCTGTACAAGCTGATGGACGGCAAGGCGGAGGCGCTGGAATTCCGCGTGCAGCCGGATTTCGTGCAGGCAAATGTTCCCCTGAAGGACATGCGGCTGAAGCCGGGCATACTGATTGCAGGCATACTGCGCGGCAGGAAGACGCTGATCCCCGCCGGCGATGATTCCATACAGCCCGGCGACAGGGTGATCGTACTGGCGGCGGGCCGGCAGATGCACGACCTTTCGGATATCCTGCAATAAAGGCGAAATGACGGATAAAAACAAATGAACCGCAAGATGATATTTTACACGGTCGGCCTGATGATGAAGGTGGAGGCGGTTTTGCTGCTGCTTCCCCTGATCGTGGCGCTGATCTACGGCGAGGCCTGCGCGCTCTCCTTTGCGTATGCGGCGGCCATCGCCCTGGCGGCGGGCTTTCTGCTCACCCGCTTCTGCAAGACGGATAACCAGGTAATCTACGCCCGGGAGGGCTTCGTAACCGTGGCCATGTGCTGGCTGGCGGTTTCGGCGGTGGGCGCGCTGCCCTTCACCTTCAGCGGCGAGGTGCCCTCCTATATCGACGCCTTCTTTGAAACGGTGAGCGGCTTCACCACCACGGGCTCCTCCATACTCACGGATGTGGAGGCCATGAGCCACGGCCTGCTCTTCTGGCGCAGCTTCACCCACTGGGTGGGCGGCATGGGCGTGCTGGTATTCGTGATGGCGCTGGTGCCGAGCATTTCGGACCGCTCCATCCACATCATGCGCGCGGAGATGCCCGGCCCTGTGGTGGGCAAGCTGATGCCCCGGGCGCGGGACACCGCCAGCATACTCTACAAGATATACATCGTGATGACCGCCGTGCAGGTGATATTGCTGCTGGCGGGCGGCATGCCGCTGTTTGACAGCCTGCTGCATGCCTTCGGCAGCGCAGGTACCGGCGGCTTCGGCATCAAGGCGGACAGCGTTTCCGGCTACAGCCCGTATTTGCAGTGGGTGATCACGGTATTCATGTTCCTCTTCGGCGTGAATTTCAATCTGTACTACCTGCTGCTGATCCGCAGGTTCCGCGCGGCGGCGCAGAGCAGCGAGGTTTGGTATTACCTGGGCATCGTGCTGGCGAGCATCGCCATGATCACGGCAAACATACTGCCCATGTGCAAAAATTTTGCGGAGGCGCTGCGGCTCTCCGCCTTCCAGGTTTCCTCCATCATCACCACCACCGGCTACGCCACCACGGATTTCAACCTCTGGCCCCAGTTTTCCAAGAGCATACTGCTGATTCTGATGATCATCGGCGCATGCGCGGGCTCCACGGGCGGTGGCCTGAAGGTTTCCCGCGCGGTGATGCTGGTGAAGATGATCGGCAAGGAATTCAAGCATTTGCTGCATCCGCGCTCGGTAAATTCCGTGCGCTTCGAGGGCAAGCATGTGGACGGCGCAACCATCAAGAGCGTATCCAGCTACTTCGCCATTTACATGGTTTGCATGCTGGGCGTATTCCTGGTGCTGAGCCTGGAGCCCGCTCCCTACGACTTTGAAACCAACATGAGCGCGGCCATTTCCTGCTTCAACAACATCGGCCCGGCCTTTGGCATTGCGGGCCCGATGGGCAGCTTCGCCGGATATTCGCCGCTTTCGAAGATCGTGCTCTCCCTGGCAATGCTGCTGGGCAGGCTGGAAATCTATCCGCTGCTGCTCACGCTGATTCCCTCCACCTGGCGGAAGAAATAGGGCGAAGGAGAACCCTTTCCCCCAATTCAATCTTCATTTAACATGCATCCCGGTTTCTGAATTTCATGACTCGTTTATCTATTATCATAAACAAGAAGGAGTGCTGAGCATGTACAACGTAAGAAAAGTAACTGATAAAATCACCTGGATCGGCGGCGAGGATCGCAGGCTGGCCCTGTTTGAAAATGTATATCCCATCCCCACCGGCGTATCCTACAACAGCTATTTCATCGATGATGAAAAGACCCTGGTGATGGACAGCGTGGACCGCTCTGTTTCCACCCAGTTCTTTGAGAACATTGAGCATATGCTCGGCTCCCGCGATCTGGATTACCTCGTGGTCAACCATATGGAACCCGACCACGCAGCCACCGTGGAAGATGTTGTGCGCCGCTATCCCAATGTAACCATCATCTGCAATCAGAAGCTCAAGGATATGCTGCGCAACTACTTCACCTTTGATGTGGATGCGCGGGTACAGGTGGTGAAGGAAGGCGATGTGCTCTCCACCGGCGAGCTGAGCTTCACCTTCGTGATGGCTCCCATGGTGCACTGGCCGGAAGTGATGATGACCTATGAAATCACCGGCAAGATCCTCTTCTCCGCAGACGCCTTCGGCACCTTCGGCGCCCTCAACGGCTGCATCTTTGCCGACCAGGTGAATTTCGAGCGCGACTACATGGATGAGGCCCGCCGCTATTACACCAACATCGTGGGCAAGTATGGCAACCAGGTGAAGGCCGTTCTGAAAAAGGCTTCCACCATCGAAATCAAGATGATCTGCCCCCTGCACGGCTTCGTATGGCGCAAGGACCTGGGCAGCTTCATTGAGAAATACCTGCTCTGGGCCAACTACCAGCCCGAGGAGACCGGCGTGCTGCTGGCCTACGCATCCGTATACGGCAACACCGAAAACGCCGCAAACATCCTCGCCACCAAGCTGGCGGAGCGCGGCGTGAAGGTGCAGATGTATGATGTATCCGTCACCCATGCCAGCTACATCGTATCCGAAGCATTCCGTTACAGCCATCTGGTGCTGGCCTCCACCACCTACAATGCCGGCATCTTCGTGAATATGGAAAACCTGGTGCACTATATCGTGAACCACAACCTGCAGAACCGCACCGTGGCCCTGATCGAAAACGGTTCCTGGGCGCCCACCGCCGCGGGCCTGATGCGCAAGGAGCTCTCCAGCCTGAAGGGCACCGAATTCATCGAGCTGCCCATCACCATCAAGAGCGCCCTGAAGGACAACCAGCTCGCTGATATCGACCACCTGGCCCAGGCCATCGCCGATTCCATGCTCCAGCCGGAGGCCGCTCCCGCCGCCGACAAGCAGGTGGACCAGAACGCCCTGTTCAAGCTCAGCTACGGCCTCTTCGTGGTCACCGCACAGGATGACGACAAGCACAACGGCTGCATCATCAACACCGCCATGCAGCTCACCGATACTCCCAAGCGCATCTCCATCACCGTAAACAAGGCCAACCATACCCACGACATGATCATCAACTCCCGGAAGTTCAACCTGTCCATCCTCTCCCAGGATGCACCCTTCGATCTGTTCAAGCAGTTCGGCTTCCAGAGCGGCCGCGATACCGAGAAGTTTGACGGCAAGTATGAGATCCGCGTCAGCGAAAACGGCCTGGTTTACCTGAACCAGTACGCCAATTCCTTCATCTCCGGCAAGGTTGTGGAGGCCATCGATTGCGGCACCCACACCCTCTTCGTCGCTGATGTAACCGAGGCAAAGGTGATCAACAACGAGCCCAGCGTGACCTACGCCTACTACTTTGACCACATCAAGCCCAAGCCCCAGAAGGCTGAGGACGCCAAGCCCGGCTGGGTGTGCAAGATCTGCGGCTATGTATACGAGGGCGAAAACCTGCCCGCCGACTACATCTGCCCGCTGTGCAAGCACGGCGCAGAGGACTTCGAAAAGATGAAGTAAGGGAGGAGAACCCTGGGGGCTTCCAGCCCCCAGACCCCCGGCCAAAGGGAATGATTCCCTTTGGAAACCTCACAAAAAGGCACGCAATGCGTGCCTTTTGAATATTTGAAAATCTCCGAGATTATCCTTCCGACCGACACCTCATCCGCCCCTACAGGGCGCCTTCTCCCCAAGGAGAAGGCATGGTTTTTTCTCATATTCCCACCAAAAAATCGATCCCGCTCCGGGATCGATTTTTTATGCAGAGGGTTCCAAGGGGAATCATTCCCCTTGGCAGGGGTTTCAGGGGACAGCGTCCCCTGAGGCGCACCTCCCCATCAGGGTTTCAAAAAGGTCATCCGGCGGTCGTTGGCGAGGATGCCGCTGAAGCGCTCAAAGCCGAACCAATCGCAGTAGCCGGGGCACTTGCTGAGGAAGAGGAAATAGACATTCAGGCCGCTGGCGGCGAGGGTTTCGAAGTTGCCCTGGCCCTTGGCGATGAGCATGCCGGCATTTTCGATGCGGGCGCGCACGCCATCGGGCAGCAGATGCATCACGGTACCGGCCACATCGGGCAGCTCGTTGGTGATGACCTCTACCAGTTCGGGAAGGCCGACTTCGACGGCGTCCTCCATGGTGGAATCGTTGAGCACGGGCGCGCCGCGCACCACGGAGACGACCTTCTTTTCGGGATAGAGGCGCAGGATGGTTTCGATCAGCAGCTTGTCCAGCACGATTTCGCCGCAGTTATCGTGGAGGAAGAGCAGCTCGCCGGGCTTTTTGATATCCTCGACCAGGTGGGCATATTCCTTTTCATCCACCCACTTGCCGGCGGCTTCATCCAACAATTCGAGGAGTTTTTCTTCATTTACATCGGAAAGCACGCCGAAATCAATGTAATTTCCGGCCATGGAGAGCTGGATGGCGGCATAGAGCGGGTCCTCCGCTGCATCCACGCGCGCCTTGAGCCGGGGATAGAGGGAGAGCAGCAGCTGGTTGTAGCTATGCTTGATTTCGGTATAATCATCCTCAAGATTCAGGAATTCCCGGCGCAGGCGGATAATGCGGGAATCGATCACGGGGGAAGCCTCGGTTTCCGGATCGGCATTCCGGAAGATATCGCAAATCTTCAGGGCATATTCCAGCTTCAGCCGCTCATCCTTGATGGACGCAGCCTTTTTCAGGCTGGAAGCCATCAGGCAGGAAACGCATTCTGCATAAAACTTCATATCCATATCTCCCATAACGCTTTTTCAGGGGCCATTGTGCCGCAATTATACCATAAACAGGAATGCATTGCAAATATCCGCCGGATTTTATCAGATAAACTATTGACAAATTCAATACTTAGCATTATAATTGCTTATGTAAAAACCTTCCGGGACGCACCCGGACGGAACAGAAACGAAATGCTGCGATCGGGAATCAGTAACCTGCAAGCTGCACGAATCAAAGAGAGCCCCGCAAGCTGGGAAGGGGCATTCGGGCCGCAGGCGAATTCATCCCGTAGCCGTGCGCTGAAGGCGGAGAACCGCTGCGTAGGCGCTACCGGGGCTTTCCCGTTACAGGAAGCGGGCAATGAACGTTGCCCAGTGAGGCCCGAACCGCGAGGTTTGGGCAAAACGAGGTGGTACCGCGTGAACTACGCCCTCTGTGCAAGCCTGCACAGGGGGCTGTTTTTTATCGTATCCCACCGGCACGGCGCCGGTTTTATAGGATTCACAATCAAGGAGGAAACACAAAATGAAGAAGATTCTGGCCATTATGATCGCACTGGTGCTCGCACTGTCCTTCGCCGCAGTTGCAGAGGAAAAGACCTACAACATCGGCATCTGCCAGCTGGTGCAGCACGTCGCCCTCGACGACGCCACCCAGGGCTTCAAGGATGCGCTCACCGAAAAGCTGGGCGACAAGGTGACCTTCAATGAGCAGAACGCCTCCGGCGATTCCGCCACCTGCATCACCATCGTAAACGGCTTCATTTCCGAAAATGTTGATCTGATCATGGCCAACGCCACCCCCGCCCTGCAGGCTGCGCAGGCCGGCACCGGCGAAATCCCGATCCTGGGCACTTCTGTAACCGACTACGGCACCGCCCTGGGCATTGATCCCTGGACCGGCATCACCGGCTACAACATCTCCGGCACTTCCGACCTTGCTCCTCTGGACGGCCAGGCCAAGCTGCTCAACGAGCTCTTCCCGGACGCCAAGGAAGTGGGCCTGCTCTACTGCACCGCGGAAGCCAATTCCGTGTACCAGGTGACCGAGGTTGAAAAGTACCTGACCGAAATGGGCTACAACTGCACCATGTACGGCTTCACCGATTCCAACGACGTAGCTTCCGTAACCCAGAATGCATGCGCCAGCAGCGATGTGCTCTATGCCCCCACCGACAACACCATGGCGAGCTGCACCGAGGCCATCCGCAACGTGATCGATGTGGAAAAGAAGGCCATCGTGGGCGGCGATGAAGGCATCTGCAAGGGCGCAGGCGTTGCCACCATCTGCATCAATTACTACGACCTGGGCTACGCCACCGGCGAAATGGCCTATGAAATCCTGGTAAACGGCGCAGACATCACCAAGATGCCCGTGGAATTCAGCCCCAACCCGCTGAAGAAGTACAACGCCGAGCTGTGCGAATACCTGGGCGTTTCCATTCCCGAGGGCTACGAGGCCATCGCTTAATCCGCGGCGGGAGCACCCCCGGTTTGCGCCGGAATGAAACCGAACTGTTTTTCCCCTTTTTTCTGAAATATTCAGAATTAGGGCTTGACAGATCCAAAAGTGACGGCTATAATAACACTTAATAGATCGAGTTTCCGAAACAATTTCGGCACAATGAAAAAGCGATAACCGAGAACAAGTAACCTGTGATCGCGCGGATTCCAGAGAGCCCCGGCAGCTGGAAAGGGGCATTCGGCCCGCAGGCGAATACATCTCGCAGCTTCACGTTGAAGGCATGAAAGCTGCTGCGTAGGCGATGACGGCTCCTTCCCGTTACAGAAGGGTGGCAATTTAGCATTGCCCGCTGAGGCCGGAGCCGCAAGGCTCAGGCAAACTGAGGTGGTACCGCGTATTTTACGCCCTCTGCACTGTAAAACGACACAGGCAGGGGGCGTCGATTTTTTCGGAACGCCTCCCGGAAACTGAAAGTTTTAGGGGGTATAGATACATATGAAAAGATTTCTGGCGGCGCTGCTGGCCGCAATGCTGGCCTTCTCATTCTCCGCCATGGCAGAGGGCCCCAGCTACACCGTAGGCATCTGCCAGCTGGTGCAGCATGACGCGCTGGACGACGCGACCCTGGGCTTCAAGGCCGCCCTCACCGAACTGCTCGGCAGCAGAATCTCCTTCATTGAACAGAATGCATCCGGCGATACCGCCACCTGCATTTCCATTGCAAATTCCTTCATCGCCGAGGAAGTGGACCTGATCCTGGCCAACGCCACCCAGGCCCTGCAGGCGGTTTACGCCAGCACCGGCGATATCCCGGTTCTGGGCGTATCCGTATCGGATTACGCGGCCGCGCTGGATATGGACCAGTGGACCGGCGTGACCGGGGTAAACGTATCCGGCACCAGCGACCTGGCCCCCATTGCCGACCAGGCGGAGCTGATCCGCGAGCTCTTCCCCGCGGCGAAGAATATCGGCCTGCTGTACTGCTCCTCGGAAGCCAATTCCGAATACCAGGCAGCCATCATGCAGGGACACCTGACCGCCATGGGTTACAGCTGCAAAGCCTACACCTTCACCGATTCCAACGATGTTTTCGCCGTGACGCAGAACGCCTGCGCGGGCAGCGATGTGATCTACGTTCCCACGGACAACGTAGTGGCCTCCTGCAGCGAGGTCATCCGCAATGTGATCGATGTGGAAAAGACGCCCATCATTGGCGGCGACGAGGGCATCTGTTCCGTATGCGGCGTTGCCACCCTGGGCATGAATTACTATTCCCTCGGCTATGCCACCGGCAAGATGGCCTACCGCATCCTGGTGCAGGGCGCGGACCCGGCCACCATGCCCATCCAGTTCGTATCCAATTTCACCAAGAAATACAATGCTGAGCTGTGTCAGTATCTCGGCATCAGCGTTCCCGGGGACTTTGAAGCCCTGGACTGAATTCCCTTTGATTGCCTGAGGTTCCCGGTAGGGCCCTGCCGGAATCCTCTCGTATAAGAGCTTAAAACCAATTACAGGAGGAAACCGAAATGAAGAAAGTTATTGCAATCCTGATGGCAGCCCTGCTCTGCCTGTCCATGACCTGCGCATTCGCAGAGGAAACCACCTACAACGTAGGCATCTGCCAGCTGGTGCAGCACGATGCACTCGACGCCGCCACCCAGGGCTTCATGGATGCCCTGACCGAGAAGCTGGGCGACAAGGTGACCTTCAACGAGCAGAACGCCTCCGGCGATTCCGCCACCTGCATCACCATCGTAAACGGCTTCATCTCCGAAAATGTTGACCTGATCATGGCCAACGCCACCCCCGCCCTGCAGGCCGCAGTTGCCGGCACCGCTGACATCCCGATCCTGGGCACCTCCGTAACCGACTACGGCACCGCCCTGGCCATCGACAACTGGACCGGCACCACCGGCATCAACGTATCCGGCACTTCCGACCTTGCTCCCCTGGACGGCCAGGCCGCAATGATCAAGGAGCTGTTCCCCGACGCCAAGGAGATCGGCCTGCTGTACTGCTCCGCAGAAGCCAATTCCGCATACCAGATTGAAGTGATCACCGGCTACCTGACCGAGATGGGCTACAACTGCACCAACTATGTATTCGCCGATTCCAACGACGTTGCCTCCGTTGCCACCAACGCCTGCGCCAGCAGCGACGTGATCTACATCCCCACCGACAACACTGCCGCTTCCTGCACCGAAGCAATCCGCAATGTAGTGGAGCCCGCCGGCGTTCCGGTAGTGGCCGGTGAAGAAGGCATCTGCGGCGGCTGCGGCGTTGCCACCCTGTCCATCAGCTACTATGACCTGGGCGTCGCCACCGGCGAAATGGCCTATGAGATCCTGGTAAACGGCGCTGATGTTACCACCATGCCCGTTCAGTTCGCCCCGAACTTCACCAAGAAGTACAATGCCGAGCTGTGCACCGCTCTGGGCGTAACCATTCCCGCTGATTATGTAGCCATCGGCTAATCTCTGCGGCAAAAACCGAAAAGAGCAGTGGCGCCCGCCGCTGTTCTTTTCGCGCATCATGAAACTTGGGGGAAAAGAGATTGAATTTTGTAACACTGTTCAACGCCATGCCTGGCGCAATCGCCCAGGGCCTCATCTGGGGCATCATGGCGATCGGCCTGTACATCACTTATAAAGTGCTTGACTACTCCGACCTTACCGTTGACGGCACGATGGCCACCGGCGGCGCCGTTTGCATCATGCTGATGATGAACGGCTGGAATACCTGGCTTGCGCTGATCGTGGCGGTCATCGCCGGCATGCTGGCGGGCCTGGCCACCGGCCTGTTCCACACCACCATGGGCATTCCGCCGATCCTGGCCGGTATCCTTACCCAGCTGTCCCTGTATTCCATCAATCTGACGATCATGGGCGGCAAGGCCAACCAGGCCGTAAGCGTTACGAAGTATGATCTGATCGTCAGCTCCCGCTATGTGAAGGAACTGTCCCTGCAGAACCCCATCATCATCACCGCCATCGTGATCGCGCTGCTGATTGCCGCGCTGTACTGGTTCTTCGGCACCGAGCTGGGCTGCGCGCTGCGCGCAACCGGCGCAAACGAGGCCATGAGCCGCGCGCAGGGCATCAACACCAACAAATGCAAGATCCTGGGCCTGATGATCTCCAACGGCATCGTTGCCCTTGCATCCGCCATGTATTCCCATTATCAGGGCTTCGTGGATGTGAACATGGGCCGCGGCGCCATCGTAATCGGCCTGGCCGCGGTAATCATCAGCGGCGTAATTTTCGGCAAGATCTTCCGCAACTTCGCCCTGAAGCTGGTTGCGGTTGCCCTCGGCGCTGTGATTTACTATGTGGTTATCCAGGTGGTGCTCTGGCTGGGCCTGAACACCAATATGCTCAAGCTGCTCTCCGCGCTCATCGTGGCGCTGTTCCTGGCCATCCCCTACTGGAAGAGCAAGATTCACCTGAAGGGAGGCCACAAGCATGCTTGATTTGACCAACATCCGCAAAACCTTCAATCCCCGCACGGTAAATGAAAAGGTTGCCCTCGCAGGCGTGAACCTGCACCTGGAGGACGGCGATTTCGTGACCGTGATCGGCGGCAACGGCGCGGGCAAATCCACTACGCTGAACGCCATCGCCGGCGTATGGCCCGTGGATGAGGGAACGATCGTGCTGGACGGCAAGGACCTTACCCACCTGCCGGAGCACCGCCGCGCAGCCATGCTGGGCCGCGTATTCCAGGACCCCATGACCGGCACCGCCGCAACCATGCAGATTGCGGAAAACCTGGCTTTGGCGGCCCGCCGCGGCAGCAGCCGCACCCTGCGCGCCGGCATTTCCAAGGCGGAGCGCGAGGAATACCGCGAAAAGCTGAAAATGCTGGGGCTCGGCCTCGAGGACCGCATGAGCACCAAGGTGGGCCTGCTCTCCGGCGGCCAGCGCCAGGCGCTCACCCTGCTGATGGCCACCCTGCGCAAGCCCCAGCTGCTGCTGCTGGATGAGCACACCGCTGCCCTCGATCCCCGCACTGCTGAGAAGGTGCTGCACCTGACGAGGGACATCGTGGCCGAAAACAAGCTCACCACCATGATGGTTACCCACAACATGCGCGACGCCATCGCTTACGGCAACCGCCTGATCATGATGCACGAGGGCAATGTGATCCTCGACATCAAGGGCGAGGAAAAGAAGCACCTGACCGTGGATGCGCTGCTCGAGCAGTTTGCCAAGGTCAGCGGCGATGAATTCGTGAACGACCGCGCGCTGCTCTCCAAGTAAAAAAACAGATTTTCCTGCCTGTGGACGCAAGCTGCCCGCAGGCAGTTTTTTCAGAAAGGACGCCATGGATAATTACGAACGCGCATTGGTTTACGCCCGTGGCCTGTTCCTGAAATGGGACCAGGAAAAAATCATCGCCCGGGCGGGCCTGGAGGCAGACGGGGAATACATCTACCTGAACTTCCTCGGCCTTCCCCACTGCATCCGCAGGGAGAGCGGCGAAATCTTCCGCATGGGAGAGGAAAGGCTGCCCTGCGGCTTCAGCGCTTCCCTGTCCATATTTGATTACCTCTGCCGGGAGGGCGCGCTGCCCATCGCCCGGGGAGAGCTCTATCCCGTGAATTCCCTGAAGCATGTGGCCCAGAGCAGCCCCAGCGATATATCCTTCCACCAATCCCATGCGGACAGGATGATGGAGCACCTTCCCGCACTCCGGGAAGCGGTGAAACGGCTGGGAATCTCCCCCTTCCCCCAGGGAGACGCCGCATGCGTGTTCCCGGTATTTAATGGTTTCAGCGCCATCTTCCAATTCTGGGAGGGCGACGAGGAATTCCCGCCCTCGGTGCGCTTCCTGTGGCGGGAAAATGCCCAGGAATTCTTGAAGTATGAAACCATCTACTATGTGATGGGCTGCATACTGGAGCGCATCTGGGAGGTCATTGCCGAAATCGAAAAAAATGTTAAATAATACGAGACAAACCCCCTGCTGATGTGTTATAATGTATGCAGCATATTATGCGTATACACGCTTCAACAGGAGGTTTTGCTTTATGAATCTGGAAAAGTATGTGATCGGTATTGAGTTTGGCTCCACCAACATCAAGGCCGTTCTGATCGATGAAAACCATGTGCCCGTGGCCTCCGGCTCCCATGGCTGGGAGAACCAGCTGGTGGACGGCATCTGGACCTACAGCCTCGAAGCCATCCACAGCGGCCTGCAGGATTGCTACGCCAAGCTCAAGAAGGATGCAGCCGAGAAGCTGGGCGTGACCATCACCAAGGTTGGCGCCATCGGTTTCAGCGCCATGATGCACGGCTACATGGCCTTCAATGCCGAGAATGAGCTGATGGTTCCCTTCCGCACCTGGCGCAACACCATCACCGGCCAGGCCGCAGGCGAGCTGACCAAGCTCTTCAACTACAACATTCCCCAGCGCTGGAGCATCGCCCATCTGTACCAGGCGATCCTCAATGGCGAAGAGCATGTGAAGGATATCACCTTCGTCACCACCCTGGCGGGCTACATCCACTGGATGATGACCGGCAAGAAGGTGCTGGGCGTGGGCGATGCTTCCGGCATGTTCCCCATTGATCCCGCCGTGAAGAACTACATTCCCGAGCTGATCGAGAAGTTTGACGCGCTGGTTGCCCCCAAGGGCTACGGCTGGAAGCTAAATGAGATCCTGCCCGCAGTGCTCTGCGCCGGCGAGGATGCAGGCTGCCTCACCGAGGAGGGCGCAAAGATGCTCGACCCCGCAGGCGATCTCGAGGCCGGTATTCCGCTCTGCCCGCCGGAGGGCGACGCAGGCACCGGCATGGTGGCCACCAATTCCTGCGCACAGCGCACCGGCAACATCTCCGCCGGCACCAGCGTATTCTCCATGATCGTGCTGGAGCAGCCCCTCAAGAACGTATATGAGGAGATTGACCTGGTAACCACTCCCTCCGGCAGCCTGGTCGCCATGGCCCACTGCGCCAACTGCACCTCCGACCTGAATGCATGGGCAAGCGTATTCAATGAGTTCGCCAAGGGCATCGGCGCGAATCCCGATCCCAACTGCCTGTACGGCGCGATCCTGAACGGCGCGCTCACTGCCGACCCGGACTGCGGCGGCATCATGACCTACGGCTACTTCTCCGGCGAGCACATGACCCACTTTGAAGAGGGCCGTCCGCTGCTGGTGCGCATGCCCGACGCCAAATTCACCCTGGGCAACTTTGCCCGCGCCATTGTATTCTCCGCGCTGGGCGCCATCAAGATCGGCAACAACATCCTCAAGAAGGAAGGCGTGGCCCTGGACAAGATGACCGGCCACGGCGGCCTGTACAAGACCAAGGATGTGGGCCAGAAGCTGACCGCAGCCTGCTTCAACGCGCCGGTATCCGTGATGGAGACCGCGGGCGAAGGCGGCGCATGGGGCATCGCCCTGCTGGCCGAATACATGGTGCGCAAGGCTGAGGGCGAAACCCTGGAAGCCTACCTGGACAACAAGGTATTCGCAGGCATGAAGAGCATCACCCTCGAGCCCGACCAGCGGGATGTGGAAGGCTTCGAGAAGTTCATGGAGCGCTATATTGCCGCATTGCCGGTGGAGCGCGCAGCCGTGGAAACCATGAAGTAATTCTTCCATAAAAATCTGAGGATTGGAACAAATATCCTGCTTTGTTCGTCTAATATTGCAACAGGGGCCTGCGGTCACCGCAGGCCCCTGACTCTATCATGAAAGGTATCTCATATGAAGAAATCCGGCAGAATCCTGAATATTCTCATCCTACTTCTGGGAATCGCCATGATCGCCTATTACATCGGCCTCGGCGTGGCGGTGCGCTTCGGGCAATCGCTGCAGTTCCTGTGGCTGCTGGGCGGCTTGCTGTGCATCGGCCGCTTCCTCTACTGGCGGCATGTGTATGCATCCGGCAAGCATCCGCCGCGCAAGCCGGTGCGGGTGCTCAGGGTTCTGTTCTGCATCGCGCTGGCATTCTTCATCTGCGTGGAGGGCATAATCCTGTTCAGCGGGCTGACGCCCGCCGAGCCGGGGCTGGATTACATCATCGTGCTGGGCGCGAAGGTGAACGGCACGGTGCCCAGCGGCAGCCTGCGCAACCGCATCCAGGTGGGCATTGAATATCTCGAGGCGAATCCCGGCACCACGGCAATCCTTTCCGGCGGGCAGGGCCCGGATGAGGGCATCAGCGAAGCCCAGTGCATGTACGACTACATGACTGCCGCCGGCATCGATCCTGCCCGGCTCATCATGGAGGACCAGTCCACCGACACCTCCGAGAACCTGCGCTTCAGCCGCGAGCTCATCCCCGAAGGCGCATCCATCGGCCTCGTCACCAATAATTTCCACATCTTCCGCGCGCTGGCGCTGGCCAAGGGCCTCGGCTGGGAGGATATCCGGGGCATACCCGTCGCCACTACCCTGCTCTCCCTCCCCCATTACCTGATGCGCGAATTCTGCGGCATTCTGTATGAGACGGTGCGGGGGAATCTGGCGTTCTGAGGGGAGACGCTGGGGGAACGCTGGGAGAACGCTGGGAGAACGCTGGGAGAACGCTGGGAGAACGCTGGGAGAACGCTGGGGGCTTTCAGCCCCCAGACCCCTGACCAAAGGGCGAGCCGCCCTTTGGAAACCCCTGCAAGCGATGCTTCGCATCGCAAAAGAATAATTACAAAAAATGACCTCGTTCCGAGGTCATTTTTTCTATTGGGGATTCTTAAGGGCATCATGCCCTTAAGCAGGGGTCCTTAGGGGACAGAGTCCCCTAAGCGTAACTCCCCGTCATACCATGCCGCTCATGCCCATC
>JAFUPT010000013.1 GCA_017481065.1 Clostridia bacterium
GACTTGCATGTGTTCAGCACGCCGCCAGCGTTCGTCCTGAGCCAGGATCAAACTCTTGCGTTTAATCCTTTATTCTCATCAAGTTTCCTTGACAAGCTTCAACTCATTCGGAATTACTGTCTTGTTGATTGCGTTATCATTGTTCTGTATCGTTTTCAAGGTTCGGCGCTGCGCTCTCGCGAGTCAGCTTAGTTATAATAACACCGTTTTGAAGTTTTGTCAACCCCTTTTTTAAAGTTTTTTCAGGAAATTTTGCAACTTTTCCTGTGTAAGGGCTTTCATTTGGAGGATTGAAGGTGTCTTCCTGCATTTTTACGTTTTTCTTTTACCAGAATAGACAAATGCCGATTGTTTTTTCACTGTTTCAACGCTTCATTCCGCATATTTTTTCTGAAAATCCTTCTGAAAAAATGGATTTTCACTTGGTTCTCTGCGCTACTGTCATGTACGGACTGTGTTTTTATCTTGCCACAGGGATGCGAAACTGTTACAATAGGATAAAACCATTTTTCTGGAGGATGTATGCGCAAAAACGACATTCTCACCCTCACCGCCGACGCTCTGGGCGCGGACATGGAGGGTGTTTGCCGCCATGAGGGCATGGCTGTTTTTGTCCCCGGACTGCTTCCGGGCGAGGAGGCGCAGGTGCGCATTGTGAAGGTGCAGCCCCGCTTTGCCTTCGGTCGCCTGGAATCCCGGCCAGAAAAGGCTGCGGGAAGCCGCCGGGAGCCAGATTGTCCTGTGTACCCTCGCTGCGGCGGATGCAGCTGCCGTCACATGAGCTACGAGGCTACGCTGGAGGCCAAGCGCAGGCAGGTGGAAGACTGCTTCCGCCGGATCGGTAAGATCGACGTGGAGGTTCCGCCGGTGCTGGGCATGGATCATCCCGCGGCTTATCGCAACAAAACGGCCCTGCCCGTGGGCGGCACGGCGGAAAATCCACAGGTGGGCTTTTTTGCTCCCCGCAGTCATTCGTTAATCGCCATCGACCGCTGCCCCAACGCCATGGAACCCTCCGACGCCATCTGCAGCGCCGTGCTCGACTGGATGCGCCGCTACAAAATCGCTCCTTATATGGAAGAAAGCCATACCGGACTGGTGCGCCATCTGGTGATTCGCGTCAACCGGCAGGGACAGAGCATGGTCACGCTGGTGGTCAACGGCACGAAGCTCCCCCATGAGCAGGAGCTGGCGGATGCGCTGGAGCCGCTGAAGGTGGTCAGCGTAATTTTTAACGAGAATCGTGAGAAGACCAATGTGATTCTCGGGCGGAAGTTCCGCACCATCCGCGGCGCTGATACGCTGCAAGACGTGCTCTGCGGCCTGACCTTTGACCTGAGCCCGGCGGCGTTTTTCCAGGTGAATCCCATACAGACGGAACAGTTGTATCAGACCGCGCTGGATTTCGCCGAGCTTCGCCCGGAGGACACCCTTTGCGACGTTTACTGCGGCGCGGGCACCATCACGCTGATGATGGCCCGGCACTGCAAGACTGCTTTGGGCATCGAGATCGTGCCCCAGGCGATTGAAAATGCGAAGGCTAACGCGCGCCGCAACGGCATTTCCAATGTGGATTTTCGCGCGGCAGCGGCAGAGGAGCTGCTCCCCCGGCTGGTGGATGAGGGCCTACGGCCGGATGTGATCGTGATTGATCCGCCCCGCAAGGGTGTGGAGCCCGCTGTCATCTCCGCCATCTCCCAGGCAGGCCCCCGGCGATTGGTATATGTCAGCTGCAATGTGGCGACCCAAGCGCGGGACGCGGCGCTGCTCAAGGAGGCCGGGTATAGGCTGGAAAAGGTGCAGCCGGTGGATATGTTCTGCTGGACGAGCGGGGTGGAAAACGTCGCCCTTTTCATAAAGGAGGAATCACCATGAAGCACTACGCTCTCATCGGCGAAAAATTAGGTCACAGCCTTTCCGTGCCGATTCATGAGGCCATTTTCCAGCGCCTGGGTATCGACGCGGATTACCGGCTCATTGAAATCCCTCGCAATGAGGTAACCAGCGTCATTCCGCGGCTGCTCAAGGAGCTGGATGGCTTCAACGTCACCATTCCTTATAAAATGGAAGTCATTCCTTTGCTGGACGAAATTGACCAGTTTGCCTCCGATATCGGTGCGGTCAATACGGTGCTCTGCGGCCAGCCCTCTCGCGGCTTCAACACTGACGCGCCGGGGTTCACCGCCATGCTGCGCCACTTCGGCATTGATCCCCAGGGCGAAATTGCCTATGTGCTGGGCGGCGGCGGATCGTCGCTGACGGCAATCTCGGTCCTTAAAAAGTTGGGCGCGAAGAGCATTCGCGTGGTGTCCCGATCCCCTAAGGGCAAGGGGCAGATGGATTATGACGAGTTTCACCGCATCTTCCCCACCACCGGCGGCGTGATCGTCAACACCACGCCCGTGGGCATGTGGCCGAAGGTGGACGGCTGCCCCATCGACGCCTCCGTGCTGAAATATGCCAAGGGTGTGGCGGATATCGTCTACAATCCCCCGGAAACCGTGCTAACCGCCGCTGCAAAGGCCGCCGGCGTACCTGCCTGCACGGGATTATACATGCTGATCGACCAGGCCGTGAAGGCCGAGGCCATCTGGCAGCACCGGGACATGCCCGAGTATCTCACCGACACGCTGATGAAGGAGCTGAAGCTGCTATGAAAAAGATTCTGATTCTCAACGGACCCAACATCAACCTCACCGGCCTGCGGGAAAAATCCGTGTACGGCACGAAGACCTTCGAGGATTTGATTGCCCTGTGTCAGGCGGAGGCAGAAAAACTGGGCGTGGAGCTGCGCTGCGTGCAGTCCAACCACGAAGGCGCGCTGATTGACGCGCTGCAGCAGGCCTGGTTCGACGGCTTTGACGGCGCGGTGTTCAATCCCGGCGGATACACCCACACCTCCGTGGCGCTGCATGACGCCATTGCCTCCGTGCCCATGCCGGTGATCGAGTGCCACATGTCCAATGTGCATGCCCGGGAGGAATTCAGACACAAGTCCATGACGGCTTCTGCCTGTAGGGGGCAGATCGTGGGGTTTGGGTTCTATGGGTATTTGATGGGGATGCGGGCGCTGGTGGAAACGTAAAAAAGCATCAGAAAAGGCTGCCGGATTTTTTCCGACAGCCTCATTTTTTACGCCTTCACGCTGCGCAGATACGCCGCAATCGCCTCATCCTTGCAGGCCGGGAAGAACAGCTCGTCGAACTTCTCGCCGCTGATGGACTCCTTCAGGAAATCCTGGTCGATGTCGTGCAGGATGTCGATCAGGGGACGGTAGGTGACTTCCTTCACCTTGTCCAGGATCTTCTTGTTGCGCTGCTCGGGCACCACGCGCTCCTTGGGATAGCCGTTGCCGTGGCCGAAGCCGAAGAGCTGCTGGAAGATCATCTCCAGCTTGAGCTCCGCGCCCCAGCCGAAGTCCTTGGCAAAGGGCAGGGCCACGCAGTTGCCATCGTTGATCTGGGCAAACATATAGCCGTCGGAGGGATCCACCAGATGGCCGCAGAGCACGCCGGGGAAGGAATTGCAGGCCAGCATTGCGCCCTCGCCGGTGCCGCAGCCGGTCACCACATAATCCGCCGCGCCGGTCTGAAGCAGCAGGGAGGCCAGCAGGCCGATCTTCACGTAGGTCAGCTGGCACTCGTCCTCCGCGGTGTACATGCCGTAGTTCACGACCTCGTGGCCCATGGGCTCCACGACCTTCTTCAGGGAGGCCTCGATCATGGCGTTTTTCGCCGCCTGGCTGTTTTCATTGATCAGAGCAATTTTCATTGGAAGTACTTCCTTTCTGCAAGATTTTGATGGTATCATGATAGCATGAGTGGGAGGGAATTGCAAGTTTGGCTGAGCACTCTTTTCCCTCTTTCTTTCCGGTCGGCGATTTGGCTGGGAACGCGGCGCTATTATAAATAGAAGAAATAGCGAGATGCAGCGGTATGCAGGGGCGGATTTTTCCCAAAGGGCTGTGGACTAAGCTGTGGATCCTTTGCTTTGGGAAGCGCGCTTTTTCCCCATATTTCCTTGGAAAACGGCTTTCCACAGGTCGAATATCCACAGGTTGTGGAAAATGTGGAAAAGGTCTGTGGATGACCGCTGCACAGGCAGGGCAAAGCGCCGGTTCAGGGATTTTTTATGCATCGTATTCATGATTTCCAGCAGGAAACAGCGGGGCCGGTATGGAATATTACCTCGAAGGGGATTTCTGTCCACATACGCTGTGGATGAACCCCTCTGTTTTTCCACAGTTTATCCAGCCCCGTTTTTGGGGCGCTGTAAGGGCTGGAAGGGGTTTTCCACAGTTTCCACATCCCCTACTGCTACTACTGAAATAATACATACTGCTATCTATGTAACAGGGAGGTTGATCCCATGCAATTCACCATGAACGCCCAGGATCTCCTGGACGGGCTCAATACTGTGACTCGAGCGCTGGCGGCCCGGCCGGCGAAGCAGATCCTGGAGGGCGTGCTGATCGACGCCCATGAATCGGGGGTCATTTTGACCTGCTCCGATGGGAGCCTGGCCATTGAGACCACCATCACGGCGGACGTCATGGAGACAGGCCGCGCGGTGCTGCCCGGTCGACTGTTCACCGAGCTGGTTCGCAAGCTGCCCGGCGGCAGCGTGACCATCAAGGTGGGCGATAGCCTGGCGGCGTCCATTCGCTGCATGTCCTCCAAGAGCAATCTTGCGGGCATGAATCCGGCGGAGTATCCCGAGATGGCCCAGGTGTCCAGCGGCACGGAGATCAAGATCCCCCAGTGCAAGCTCAAGGAAATGATCTCTCGCGTGGTCTTTGCCATCGCCACCGATGAGAGCCGCCAGATCCTCACCGGCTGCCTGATGGAGGTCAGCCGTAGCGAGGCCCGGCTGGTGGCGCTGGACGGCTTCCGCCTGGCGATTCAGAAGGCTTTCCAGCCCTTTGAACTGCCCGCGGATACGGAGGTGCTCAAGGCGGTCATTCCCGGCCGGGTTCTCAGCGAGCTGAGCAAGATTCTGCTGGATGAGGAAGAATTCTGCACGCTGCTCATGGACAAGACCCGCATGCAGGCCACCTTCGGCAATACCCGCCTGAGCACGGTGCTGCTGGCGGGCGAATACATCGATTACCGCAAGATTCTGCCTCCCTCCTTCCGCACCGTGGCCAAGGCTGACCGCGTCGAGGTGCAGAACGCCATCGACCGCGCCTCCCTCATGGCCCGCGAAGGCAAGAACAACCTCGTGCGCCTCTCCTTCACCGACGGCACCCTGGCCATCACCTCCAATGCGGAGCTGGGCGATGTGCATGAGGAGCTGAGCGCGGCGCTCTCCGGTGATCCGATTGACATTGCCTTCAACGCCAAGTATATCACCGACGTGATTCGCAACATCTCTGATAATGAGATGTGCATGAAGTTCAACTCCAACGTCAGCCCCTGCGTCGTGTGCCCGCAGGAGGGAGATCAGTATCTGTATCTGATCCTTCCCGTGCGCGTGTTCCAGTAAGAAATAAGGGCGGAGATCAGGGTCTGCGGTGTTTCCGCCGGCCCTGATTTTTATGATAAAAACATAAGTAAATATTATGCTGATTGAATCATTGAAGCTGCGGGATTACCGCAATTATGGGGAACTGACGATCGCTCCTCACCCTGGCGTGAACATCCTTTTCGGACAAAATGGCTCCGGCAAGACCAATCTGCTGGAGGCTATTCACTACTGCGCATTGGGCAGAAGTCACCGCACGAGTCAGGATAAAGAGGTCGTGCGCAAGGGCGCAATCATGTCCGCCATCGGCGTGCAGCTGCGCAAAAATGGCATCAGGATGGATATTGCGGTCAAATTGACGCCCGATGAAGGCAAAAAAAAGCATATCTTCATCGACAAGAAGAAGGCCAGCCGCATTTCTGACCTGATGGGCAGGGTGCAGTGCGTCATTTTTTCGCCGGAGGATCTCATGATCGTCAAGGAGGGGCCCTCCATCCGCCGGCGTTTTCTGGATATGATGATCAGCCAGCTCTCTACGGCCTATTTTGTGGCCTTGCAGCAGTATCAAAAGGCGTTGGATCAGCGAAACGCCATGCTGCGCGAGTACAAGCGCGGCGGACGGTGTGATATGGGTATGCTGGAAGCCTTTGAGCATGGAATGGCGGTGCCCTGCGACACCATCATCCCCCTGCGGCGAAAGTATGTACAGATGATGGCGCAAATCGCGGCGGAAAAGTACAATGCCATCAGCGGTCGCGAGGGCGAGCAGTTCGCCATGAACTATGACTGCTGTGTGGCGCAGGAGGAGCGCGTTGCAGAGAAGGTCATGGAGAGGCTTCGCCAGTCCCGACGGGAGGATATGCTGCGCGGCACCACCAGCTTCGGCGTTCACAGGGAGGATATCGTGCTGCAGCTCTCTGGCAGGGATATGAAGGTGTTCGCCTCGCAGGGGCAGATTCGCACTGCCGCGCTGAGCATGAAGCTGTCCCAGTTAGAGGTTTTCAGGAAGGAATCCGGCGAGGCGCCCATTTTGCTGCTGGACGACGTGATGAGCGAACTGGACATGACTCGCCGCACCCGGCTGCTGGGTGAAATCAGCGGCGTGCAGACGTTCATTACCTGCACGGATGAATCCGACCTGGAGGGCTGCCTGGAAAAGCGGAGCTACCGGGTGCAGATGGACGGCGAGGGGTTTGCGAATGTGACGGAGACCAGCGCCGGTGAGCAGGTGGCTTCTTTGATTCATGAGGATGAGCTCGATTTTTGATTCCCCATTGTTTCACGTGAAACATGGCCCGACAGGCTGAATTTTGAAGAAAATGACGCCTGATGGGGCCTTTTTTACTTTTGCTGTGAGAACGAAAATAAAAACTTTCAATGAAGATAGGGTCAAAAAACATGGTGATCATCCATTTTAGCGAGGAAAAAATAAAAATGACTTGAAAATAAAAGGATTCAGTCAAATGTAATACAATGATTATATAATTAATAGAAAATATAAAATAAAATATGTTTCACGTGAAACATTGTCCCCTCATTGACAGCCATGTTACAATACAAACAGGAGGGATCGTCATGCCAAACTGGACGCCGGAGCAGAAAAAGGCCATCAAGGCCAGGAATCATACCATCCTCGTCAGCGCTGCGGCCGGTTCGGGTAAGACGGCGGTACTGATCGAACGAATCGTGCAGCTGATCCGCGAGGGCTATTCGCTGGGGCGGATGCTTATTGTAACCTTCACCAAGGCGGCGGCCGGTGAGATGCGGCAGCGCCTGACGCAGCGGCTGCTCTTTGAACGGGAAGTTGACCCGGTGATTATGGAGTCCGCACTGGATGAATTGGAGTACTGCGAAATATCCACGATCCACGCCTTCTGCACGAAGATGTTGCGGAGTGAATTTCAGGCGGTGGGCATTGATCCTCTTTTCCGCATCTGTGAGGAGAACGACAGGCAAACATTGTTTGAGTTGGCGTTTTGCGATGCGATGAATGATCTGCTGGAGGATGAGAGCGACCAAAATGTCATGGCATTCGCGGATGCATTTGAACAGCAAAAAATCCGCGAAATGACGACGGAGCTCTACAACTTCCTCATGTCCATGCCGGAGCCCTTTGCATGGCTGGAGCAGCAAATTGAAAATATCCCGAATCAAATTCACGATGACCAGCCTTGGCGCAAGGTCATGCGCAGCGACGCCGCGCGGGAACTGGATGGATTGAGTGAACTGCTGTCTCAGCAGCAGGAAATGTTCCGCGAAATAGATGCTGTGGCAGAGCTGATGGACACATGGGAGGCCGACTCGCAGGCCTATGCGCGCGTGAGGGAGAGCGTAGAAAAGGATGAAAGGGCGCTTTTTGAGCATGTCGCTTCCTTTGAGTTTGTGCGGGCAGCCACGTGCCGGGGACTTTCGCCGGATCAGAAGGCGTGGCAGAAGCGATATCAGAAGCTCCGCGACGAGATGAAAAAGCTCGTCAAGGACATCACGCAGCATCTGAGCATCGATCAGGAGCGCTGCACGCAGGAATTGACCGTCATGCAGCAGCACCTCAAGGGGCTGCAATCGCTGATTCGGCGCGTACATGCGTATTTTTTGAAGTACAAGCAGCAAAAAAATGTGGTGGACTTCAGCGATTTGGAGCAGTTTACCTACCAAATTCTCCAAAACAAAGCCCATCGGGACATGCTGCAATCCGCCTTCGATCACATTTTTGTGGACGAATGCCAGGACGTATCGGCGATTCAGGACAGCATTTTGCAGGCGATTCACGGGGAAAAGAGCTGCATGTTCATGGTCGGCGATGTGAAGCAGAGCATCTACCGCTTCCGCCTGGCGGATCCGACACGCTTTCTGCACCGAATGCGCACGTTTTCCGATGATAAGAAGGCCAGCGAGCGGCGGATTTTCCTGCAAAAGAACTTCCGCTCCCGCACGAATGTCCTGGACGCCACCAACCGCGTCTTCCGCCGCCTGATGAAAAAGGAAGTCACGGAGTTGGATTATCTGCCGGAGGACGAGCTGATCCCTGGGCGCGAGACGGAAAATGACCCGGAAGTGGAGATCCACGTGATCGACGCGGAGGGTAATGAGGACGAAGAAAAGGTACCCAGCATTGACGCGGAAGCGGCGCTGGTGATCGAAAAAATCCGGTATATGCTCACGCAGACATACTCGGTGGGCGACGGCGAAAAGGCCTACACCTACCGAGACATGGTGATTCTGCTGCCGAAGGTGGCGGGCGTGGGCGGACGGCTGGTGGAGCTGCTGGGACAGGCAGGCATTCCCGTGTATTTTGACGGCTCGGACAGTTATTTCAGTTTGCCGGAAATTGTGACGATGAAGTCGCTGCTGTCCGTGATCGACAATCCTTTGCAGGATGTGGAGCTCATGGCGGCGCTCAAGACGATTCCATTTTGCATGACAGATGAGGATTTGTCGGAAATTCGCCTGTGCAAAACGGGACGTGGCGTGCCGTTCCACGAGGCCTTTGACGCTTGCTGCGAGCAGGAATCGGAAATGGGTAAGCGCTGCCGAGAGGTTCGGGAGAAGCTGGCGGAGTGGCGCTTCTGGGCGGAAAACATGCGCCTTTCGGACTTTATCTGGAAAATCCTCCGGGAATCCGGCTATTATGCGGCCTGCGGCGCGCTGCCCAAGGGAGAGCTGCGGCAGGCAAATTTGCGGCTGCTGAGCCAAAGGGCGGCGGAATACGAGAGCAGCGGCGGATGTACGCTGAGCGGATTCCTCGAGCTGGCGGGTCAGCAGCAGGATGCGGATGACAAGCGCAGCGCAAAAATGCTGGGGGAAAACGAAAACCTCGTCCGCATCATGACAATGCACAAGAGCAAGGGCTTGGAGTTCCCTGTGGTGTTCTGCATGCAGCTCTCCGGGAGGCTCCACCGGCCCCAGACAGGCGACATCCTCATGCACAGCCAGCTGGGCGTGGCGCTGCCCTATGTGAACCGAAAAATGAACATCCGCCGACATACCATCGCGTACAGCGCCTTTGACGTGCAGCGCAAGTTAGATGAGAAGGCGGAGCGGGCGCGGCTGCTCTATGTGGCCATGACCCGCGCGAGGGAGAAACTCTACCTCATTGGCTGCACGCCGGAAAAAAAGCGCGGCGTGTGGGCGATGAGAGAGAGCAGCTACCGGATCATGAAGGCGGAGAGCATGATGGACTGGCTGATGCAGGCTTGTTTGTCAGATGAAAAAACAGCGTTTTCCACAGGTAATCCACAGCCTGCAATGCCTTGGAAAATAAGGCTTTCCGGGTATGTTCATCCACAGCGTGTGGATAAAGAAAAAGTTATCCACAGCATGCAGGAATGGCTGAATACCGTCGTTTCTTCGAAAAATGTGGATAAATTGTGGACATCCTGGCAGACCCTCTACGATCAGCCGGAAACCCGTCCGCTCAAGACCTCCGTCAGCAGCCTGGCAAAAAAGCAGACGCTGCTGGATCCTCTGCCCCTGACGGATGAGGAGGAATCCCTGGAGGATAAGCGCCGGGAGGAGCAAATAATCGCTCCCCTACGGCTGTCGGAGCTGCCGTCGAAGCCTGCATTCATGGAGGAGAGGCGCATGACAGGCGCGGAGCGGGGCACGCTGGTGCATCGGGTGCTGTCGCTGGTTCCGTTGGAAAGGATGCGGGAGGCGGAGAATCTGTCCGCGATTGTCCACGAAGAAGTGCATGCCATGGTGGAGCGCGGGCAGATCACTGCTGAGGAGCTGATGCGCGTGCCCATGCGCAGGGTCATGCAGTTCTTTGGCTCTGATGTGGGTCAGCGGCTGCTCAGGAGCGACAAAATCCGCAGGGAGTGGAGCTTCAATCTGCTCATGGAGGAGGAAGGAACGCTTCTGCAAGGCGTGATTGACTGCGCGTTTATGGAGAATGGCCGCTGGATTCTGCTGGACTACAAGACGGATCGCATTGAGGACGAAAATGCCTTCGTGCAGCGCTATACCCTGCAAATGCAGTGGTACGCCAGGGCATTGGAGCGCATCACGGGCACAAAGGTGGATGAAATCTGGCTCTGCGCGCTGTCTACGGGGATATTCTACGCGGTAGAGAAACAATGATGGAGATGTTTCACGTGAAACAATACAGAATGGATTATCACCTGCACACCCTGCATTCCATGGACGGCCGGCAGACGATGGATGAGCTGTGCCGGACGATGGTGGAGCGCGGCGTGCAGGAAATCTGCCTGACGGAGCATATTGAGCCCGGTCACCCCGAGGAGGGCATGGATGTGCCGCCTATCTGGGATGTGTGGTTGCGGGAGATTCAGCAGATGCGGGAAAAATATCCGCAGCTGATCATCCGCGCGGGCGTGGAAATCGGCGATAATCCGCTGCTGAGAAAGCAAACCATGGCGATGCTGGATGAATTGCCGCTGGATTTCCGGCTGCTGTCGCTGCACTTGGTCAATGGCGTGGATCCTTATGATATCGCCCTTTTCTTTCAGGGGAAAACCCGCGATCAGGCCTATCGGGAATATGTGGAGGCTAAGGTGGAATCCATCTGTGCGTGGGATGACTACGACAGCGTGGCGCACATCGGCTATGTGGCGAAGTATTCAGCGTACACGGGCGAGGAGCGTCCCCTGCGATATGAGGATGCGCCGGAGGCCTTCGACACGCTGCTGCGCCGGGTGATTGAGACAGGAAAGTGCATCGAAATCAATACCTCCGGCTATGGTACAACGGGTGATACCCTGCCTCATAGCAGCATCATCCGCCGGTATATCGAGCTGGGCGGCGATACCTTCACCTTCGGCAGCGACAGCCATGATATGGAGCGCAATTATGCTGATATCGAGCGGGCGAAGGACGCGATCCGCGCCATGGGCGGCAAATACCAGGCGGCCTTTGCACAACGGAAGAAAATCCTGTACAAAATCTGAGGTGAATACGAATGCGCAAGCTGGTGCTGATTTCTCTGGACGCTGTGTTTGATGAGGATATTGCCGCGCTGCCGCAGGACAGCTTCATCCGGCAGCTGCTGAATCGCTCGGCGGTGTCCACGAAGGTGAAGACGGTGTTCCCGGCCCTCACTTACCCGGCCCATACCACGCTCATGACGGGCTGCGACCCGGCGGAGCATGGGATTGCGCAGAATCAGCCCTTCCAGCCGGGCAAGGCGGAGGATATGCGCGCATGGTACTGGCAGACGTCGGAAATCAAGCGGCCGAGCCTCTTTGATGCAGTGCATCAGGCGGGCGGAAAATGTGCATCGATCCTCTGGCCCGTGTCGGGAAAGAGTCCGTCGATCCGGTGGAATTTTCCAGAGGTGGTGGCGCTGCCGGGCGAGAGCCAGGTGATCAAGATGCTGCAGTATGGTACGCCGCTGTGGGTGCTTGACACGGAGATTCGCCTGGGAAGGCAGCGCGTGAGCACGAAGGAGCCGCATCTGTCGGAGTACGGCTGCCTGCTGGCCTGCGACGTCATCCGCCGCAAAAGGCCGGATTTGACCGCGCTGCACATGGTGGATGTGGACGACATGCGGCACCACTACGGCGTGCATAGCCAGGAAGCGAAGGACGCGCTGCGCCGCATGGATGACCGGGTGCGCCGGCTGTGGGACACACTGCGGCAGACGAAGGGCATGGAGGATGCGCTCTTTGTGCTGGTGAGCGACCATGGGCAGGCGGATGTGGACAAGGCGGTTCATCTCGGCGAGGTGCTGAACAGGGCGGGCAAGGGCGACTGCGTGCAGGTGCAGTCCAATGGCATGAGCGCCTATTTATATGAAGGAAAGCGCGGCAAGAAGGGCGTGGCGGAAGCCATTGCTTATTTGGATCAGCACATGGCGGAGGCGGGCATCCGTCACCTGTACGCCTGGGATGAGCTGAAGAAAATGGGCTGTGCGAAGGATAATGCCGGGGCGATTGAGTTTGCCGTGGAAGCAGCGGAGGGCGTGGTTTTCTGCGACGGCCTTGACCATGCCAAGCGTGAGAAGGCGACGCACGGCTTTGGGCCGGGGCATCCGGCGGAAAATTGCTTGCTGGCGATCTGCGGCAGGGGCATTGCTCCTGGCGCGCTGACGGAAATGCCCATGCGGGATGTGGCGCCCACGCTGGCGGAGCTGATGGGCGTGAGCCTCCCGGAGGCGACGGGAAAAAGTCAGGTAAATGGGATAAAAGTGGGATCAAAAGGCTGAAAAAATCAGAAAAATTCGAGAAAAATGGTTTTAATGCGTTGAAAATCGTCGAAAAAATTGACAAAGAGGGTATTTCGTGGCATAATACTGGGGTGAGCGAAAAGACCCGCCTTCCACTGGGCGGTTTGAAATAGAGTCCGTAGGCACACAGGATGCCGGTTTGTGTCACCCGGCGGTCTGTGTATATTCAGGGCGGCAAGGGCCGCCTGCACGGAGGTGCTCATTCTTGAGTCAGCAAATCAATGTGACATACTACCACCACAGCGGCTTCTCCGCTGCGATGGATGACGTGCTGTTGGTCTTCGACTACTGGCAGGGGGAAAACGGAGAACTGCCGGAGAGCCGGAGAATAACGACGGAGTTCCTGTCCAGGTTCAAGGAAATTTACGTGTTCGTCAGCCATGAGCATGCGGATCACCTGGATCCGGTGGTGTTTCAGTGGCGCGAGAGCGTCCCGGTCACATACATCGTTTCTCACGATATGCCCATCGGCACCCGCGGAAAGCGCATGAGCCCCATGGACAGCCTGACGCTGTCAGAGAAGGTTAGCGTGCAGTGCTTTGACTCCACGGATCTGGGCGTATCCTTCCTGGTGGATCTGTGCGGCGTGAAGATTTTCCATGCCGGCGATCTGAATTTCTGGCACTGGCGGGAGGAATCCACCGCGACGGAGATCGAAGAGGCGGACAGGCTGTTCCGCAAGGCGGTGGAGCCCATTACCAAGGAAAAGGTGGACGTGGCCTTCTTCCCTGTGGATCCGCGGCTGGGCCTGCTCTTTGATGCGGGCGCGAATTACTTCCAGCTGGCGGTCAAGCCGCGGCTGATGATTCCGATGCACTTCTGGGGCCGCGGGGATATTGTGGTGGAGTTTGCCCGCCGCAGCCGCAGCCGCCAGACGGAAATTGTGCCCCTGACCGTCCCCGGCGAGCAAATGCTGCTGGAATTTGAGGACAACGGCTATTTGACGGTGAATGTGGATATGCCGGAGGATTCCCTCCATGGCCAGGCGGTGGATTTGGGCGGTTACGAGGGACGCGATCCGTTCAATGAGACGGATCTTCCGGTGGATATCGGCCAATAGACTTGACAATCCTTTAGGGATGGCGTATCATGAGCATGGTATCTTTTTGATAAGAAAGGGACGATTATCATGACGGTGACCAAGACGATGACCATCGGCGAGGTGCTGCGCGCGAATCAGGGCTGCGCCCGTATTTTCATGGAGTTCGGCATGCATTGCCTCTATTGCCCCCATGCCACGGCTGAATCCCTGGAGGAAGCCTGCATGGCTCACGGCGCCAACGTGGACGAGCTGGTGCATCAGCTCAACGAGTGGTTCGCGGAGAACGCCTGATCAACAATGGCTCCCTTCGGTGACAGAGGCCGGAGGGAGCCGTTTGCTATTAATGGGGAAAAGGAATGCGCCGCAAAAGATTCCACACCCTGGTGTGGATAAGATTGTGGACAATGTGGATAATAGGCGAATAATTTATCCACAGGAGTGGATAAGGGCACGGGATCATTCATCACTGTGGATAAGTCTGGGGATAAGCCTGTGAATGATGTGGACAAGCGGTGCACAAGTCGCCGGAGGAGGAACATATGGTGATTCGCAACGAGCGCCAGGCCCTGTGCGTGGCGGTGGAAATGGAGCGTCGGGCGATCCGGATTTATGAGCGGGCGCTGATGCTGGCGAAGAGCGAAGAGGTACGCCGAGGCATTGAGAAAATGCTGGGACAGGAGCGAGAGCATTACCGCCGTTTCCTGGAAATGAAGAATGCCACGGAGCCCGTGGAGGACGAGGAGCAGATCATCACCCAGGCTCTGGGCGCGGAGGTGCTGTTCACCGGCGGCGTGATGGAGCTGGAAAGGGCAAAGGCGCTCACCACCCTCAAGGGCCTGTACACCCACGCGGCCCAGAGCGAGGAGGAGGCGGTGGAGACCTATCTGGATTTCGCCAGCCGGTGCAGGGATGAACGGGTGGCGGAGACCTTCCGGGCCATCGCGGCGGAGGAATCCGGGCATTTTGGGGATTTGAAGGAGACGCTGCGGGAGATGAAGGAATGAAAAAAGCGGAAAAGTGGTTTCTATGTTTGTTCATTCCTTTGTCGCTGCTGATGATGATTGTGCTGCCGATTTATCGGGCGCCGGATGAGCTGGCGCATTTGCAGCAGGCGTATACCATAGCGGATGGGCAGCTGTTTTCCTCTTTTAGCACAGGGACGAGAGCATTTCCGGAGAATTTTGCAGGCGATGTGGTTTCCCATGAGTTGACGTTGCCTCAGCTTCCATTGCTGAGTGAGGATTTGTCAGAAAATCGGGTTATCTTGGGCACAAACACGGCAACAGCCATCTATCCGCCGATAAGCTATGTGCCTCAGGCGCTGGGCATGTGGCTGGCAATGCTGTTTACCAGCAATCGTCTTGTGATATTCTATGCGGCGAGGGTGGTTAACTGGCTGTGCACCATGGCGGTACTTTGGTGGGGCATCAGGAAAATTCCCAAGGGCAAGTGGATTTTCTTGTTCCTGTCGATTCTTCCCATGAATCTTCAGCAGATCGTGTCGGCCTCGGCGGACGGCATGGCGACGGCTATCGTCTTTGCGCTGTCAGCTTTCGTTGTCCATGCCGTCATGGAAAAGCCAAAGTTCACCTGGCGGGAATATGCGGTGATGGCGCTCATGTCCGTGGGTCTTGTGTGCTGGAAGGTATTCTATGCGCCTATGGTGTTGATTTTCCTGCTGATTCCCCGAGAATGCTTTGCATCCCGTCGGAGGAAGATCGCGGTGCAGGCGGGATATATTCTGGGAACATTTGCACTGATTCTGGGTTGGGCGCTGATCTGCTATGTGAATTTTTTCAGCGGAGCGTCGGAAGGAATTGAAGGCAGCACAGTGTCAATGATCGACTATTTGCTGCATCATCCCTGGGATTATTTCGTGCGCATGCTGATGGATCTGCGATACAGGGGTGTTCCTTACATAGGAGGCATGTTTGCGGTCAGCATGTCCTGGGGTAATATTGACATCGGCATTCCGCTCAGTGTCAGCAGCATGCTTCTGTGCCTGGCCATCTTCGCGGCGGAAAAGACGCCGAAGATGACCATCAAAGCGAGGGTGGCCCTGGCCGGCACGAGCATTCTCTGCGTGCTGATCGTCTATCTGCTGCTCTATGTCTGGTGGACGCCCATGGACAGTGCGATGATCCAGGGCTTTCAGGGCCGCTATCTCCTTCCCCTAACATTGCCGGTGATGCTGGCGGTCAAGCCTCCGCAGTGGCATAAGGAGAAGCTGCTCCCCTACCTCATGGGTGCGGCGGTGCTGGTGAATA
>JAFUPT010000044.1 GCA_017481065.1 Clostridia bacterium
CCCGCCAAGGGGGATGATCCCCCTTGGAACCCTCAGTAAAGCAAATCGTGCCGAACGGCGGCACGATTTGCAAAAATATTCTTCTGCGATGCGCAGCATCGCTTTCAGAGGGATTTAGGGGTTTGGGGGCTGGAAGCCCCCAACGTCCTTTCCCTCCCCGCTCCTCACAGCTTTTCTTTCTGCTTTTCTTCCTTGATCACGCCGATGGGGAATTCGCAGATGCGCAGCGGCGCGTCGCCGTAGGGTACCAGCTCCGCGATATCCAGCGCGCTCTTGTTCAGCTTCGGCACCATGGGAACCGGGGCGCAGCTGCCGCCATCCATGGCCCAATCGATCTTCGCGCACTTCACCATCACGCCCACGGCGCTCTCGCCATGGCCGAAGGAGGAAATATCCTCCTCGATCTGGATCAGCTTCATCGGCTCATCCCGCACCAGCGCGCGGTTCCAGCCATCGCCGGCCTCGGCGCAGATGCCGTCCACATCCTCGTTCCATGTAACTTCCGGGCGCAGCGCCATCAGCAGCGGGCCAATCTCCACAGCGCCGGACTGGTGATACCAGCGGGTGATGCGCGGCACGGCGGGCATTTCCAGCTTGATCACATCGCCTGCGCTCCATTTGCGGCGCACGCAGGCGCTTTCGTTGGCGCGCACCTGCATAATCTCGCCGTCCGGCAGATAAATCATGCTCTGGCGCGCCCAGAAGGGAATGCGCAGGTAAAGCGGGAATTCCGCGCTCTGCTTCACATTCACGGTAATTTCCACGGTCTGGGTGAAGGGATAGCCGCCGGATACGCGGATGCGCGCGGGCACGCCGTCCAATACGGCGCGCACGGTGCAGGGCGCATAGCTGATGGCAGCCAGGCCGCCGTCGTTGGTGGCATACCACTGGGAAGCGGCAAATTTCGGCCATGCCTGGTGGCAGGATGCGCAGTCCAGCTCATTCTGGGCGCGGCGGAACAGGTTCACATCGTCGCCCTCGCTGTACCACTTGCGCTTATCCTTGGAAATTTTCAGCTGGTTGGCCTGCTGCATGCGCTGGTAGGCGGTCATATCCGGGGTGAAGGCCGCAGCGAGCGCATTGTAGGCGATCTTTTCGAGGATATCCGCCGGTTCCGGGCCGAAATCGCCCGCGGAAATCAGCGTTTCCAGGGTATTCATCATTTCCACGATGGCCTGCAGGCTGGTGCCCTGGGTGGGGCTGGAGCCGTTGATATGGGCATCGCAGGTAAACATGCCGTTGGCCACGCCGTGGTGCTTCATCAGCTTCTCCCAGCCGAAGCGGAAACCGCCCTGCTCCTTGAAGCCGGATTTGAACATATTGACCACGCCCGGGGTTTTCAGGCCCATGGCCAGGTTCACGCCGTGGGTGTAGTGATACTGGCAGTGGAAATAGGGGCGCTTATCGGCCACCAGCGGCTCATCCTTTTCCTCGCCGAGGGCTTCATGCAGGCGCTCCCAGCGCTGGGATTTGCTCATGGGCACGGCGTTGGAGAAGGTATGGAAATAGGTGGGCCAGTCCAGCGTCTGCTCCTTGAGCTTCTTGCACAGCTCCACCAGATGCTTCTGCCCGGTGATGTTGTAAAGCCAGAGCGCCAGCTCCATATTGTCGCCGCCGCGTGCCACCGCCCAATCCTTCAGGGGATGGGTGGACAGGCTCTTGTACTGATACTTGAAGAAGCGGTCCATCAGCACCAGCACCCGCTTATCATTTGCGGCGGTGAAGTACAGGCGCAGCGCGCGCAGGGCCAGCACCAGCGGCCAATAATCATCGTTGCCCTCGGGGCCGAACCAGCCGTCCTCCCGCTGGCTTGCGAGGATCCATTCCACCATGCGGGCGGCTTCCTGCTGCATGCCCTCATCTCCCAGGGTCCATCCCAGGGCGATGATGCCTTCCAGGTAATAGGGCACGCGGGCGAGCTCGCCGTCCTCCGCCTTCAGCCAAGCGCCGTCCGGGCCAATTTCCGGGCATACATCGGCAAACTGCTTCGTAATTCCCCGTGCCTGGGCGGAAATCTGCTCCAGCAGCCAGCCTTCCGGGCGAATGGAGCCCAGCGGCAGCGGAGAAAGGGTGTTCGGCGTAAGCGGCGCCCTGTTGAAGATCGGTTTCATTTATCTGCACCTCGCAAATCGATGGTCGATGGCGTTCGTTTTACTCGGGTTTCTTTCGTTTGGGAATCCGGGGATGGTAATTGGAACCGGGCTTTTTCGGCTCGGGCTTCTTCTTCTGTTCGGGGGCTTCGGCCTCAAAGATGTGGTATTCGCATTCGATGCGGCCGTTGTAATATCTTCTCCTGCGGTTGGCGCGGCGGCCGTATTCCCGCTCAAAGCCCATGTCTGCGGAAAATGCGCACAGGCTCCAGCCGGGATTTCGCTCCTGCAGCTTGCCCAGCTGCCGGGCCACCACATGGGCCGCGCGGATGTTGTCCAGGCGCTCGCCGTAAGGGGGATTGCATACGAACACGCCCGGCTCGCCCGCCAGCGTCACATCGCGCAAATCCTTCACTTCCAGCTCGATCCTGCCGGCCAGCCCTGCCTGCTTCACATGGCGCTTCGCCAGCTCGATGGCGTCGGGGTCGATATCGCTGCCGGCAATGCGTATCTCGCGCTTGCTGGCTTCCTCGTATTTCAGCTTGGCCTCGGAGCGAATCTTCCGCAGTTCCTCGTGGGGCACGCAGGGCCAGGCTTCCATGGCGAAGGCGCGGGTGAGCCCCGGAGCGCGGCCCAGCGCGATGAACGCAGCCTCCACCAGCAGCGTGCCGGTGCCGCAGCAGGGGTCGTAAAGCCGCTGCCAGGGATGCCAGCCGCTCTGCAAAATCAGCGCGGCGGCCAAGGTTTCGCGAATCGGAGCTTCGCCGTTCCAGGTGCGGTAGCCGCGCTTGGAGAGGGCCTCGCCGCTGGAATCCACGCACACCGTAACGATATCATCGCGGATCGAGATATCGATCTGGAAAAGCACGCCGGTCTCGTCGAACCAGTCCAGCCCATAGGCGCCCTTCATGCGCTCCACCATCGCCCGCTTGGCAATTTTCTGCACATCGCTCGGGCTCATCAGCGTGGATTTCACGCATTTTGCGCGGATGGGGAAGCGCGCGTCCTCCGGAAGCAGCTTCTCCCATTCGATCTTCTTCACGCCCTGGAAAAGCTCCTCAAAGGTAGTGGCCTTGAACTTGGCCATCACCAGCATGATGCGGTCACAGGTGCGCAGCCACAGGTTCGCTTTGAATGCATCCTCAAAGCTGCCTTCAAATTCCGCGCCGCCGATATCCATTACATGCACATCCTGCATGCCCAGCCGCTTCAGGTCCCTGCCGGTCATGCCTTCCATGCCGAATGCGGCGCTTGCGATCCATTTCATGTGTGTTACTCCTTCTTTGGGGGTTACGCTGGGGCTCTGCCCCAGACCCCGCCAAAGGGAATGATTCCCTTTGGAAACCCCTGTAAGCGATGCTGCGCATCGCAGGGAAAATATTGTTGAAGTACCTAGGCTCCCCCGTGCAAGGGGAGCTGCCCGAAGGGCTGAGGGGTTGTAAACAATCCCTCCGATCCGCTTCGCGGGCCACCTCCCTTTGCACAAGGGAGGCTTTTAATTATTTCTCTGGAAAATCGTGCCGCCGTCCGGCGCGATTTTTATTTATGCCGGGTCCAGGGGGCGGCTCGCCCCCTGGCGGATTCTTAAGGCGGAGCCTTAAGCGGGTTCTCAGGGCAGTCCCCCAGCGTTCCCCTCGCCTACTCCTCCGTCACCACAGCGCGGAGCTGCTCGAGGGCAGCCCTCTCTGTGCGGGAAACGGACATCTGGGAAATACCCAGCTGCTGGGCCACCTCCCTCTGGGAGAGGTTTTCGAAGAAGCGCAGCACCAGCACTTCGCGCTGCTTATCGGTCAGCCGCGCCATGCCGCGCTTGAGCATATCGGAAGTTTCGAATTCGGAATAGCCCTTTTCCTCGGTGCCGATGGCATGGGCGAGGGTGAGCTGTTCATCATCATCGGTGGTATTCATATCGAGGGAAACGGGCTGGCTGCTTGCCGCCTCGAGCCCTTCGAGCACCTCGTCCTCGGTGAGGTCCGCAGCCTCGGCGATTTCATCCACCCGGGGCGCGCGGCTCAGCTGCTGGGTGAGCTGTTCACGAACCCGCTCCACGATCTTTGCCAGCTCGGCGGTGCGCCGGGGCGGGCGTATGCTGCGGGATTTATCCCGGAAATAATTCTTCACTTCGCCCACCATCGAAGGGGTCACGAAGCTGGCAAACTGTATGCCGCGAGCCAGGTCAAAGCGGCTCGCCGCCTTAAACAGGGCCATGGAGGCCACCTGGTAGAGATCATCAAAATCCACGCCGCGGCCGGAAAACTTCCGGGCAATAATTTCCGCGATGTAGAGGTGCGCCTCGATTACCTGGTCCCGGTATTCCGGGCGCTGCGTCTGGGCGTAAAGCAGCAGCAGGCGCTCAATCTCTGCCGGCGGCAGCTTGATATTTCTGCGCATGCGTCTTACCTCACTGGTCCAATGCAATCTTCAATTCGAGCGCGGCAACGGATTCGCCCTTCATGCGAATCTCCACGCCGTCCACAAGGGATTCCAATATGCAGCGCACAACCGTCATCTCATCCTCAGATACCGCAGTATCGCCGCATTCGCCGTCGCCGCAAACGCAAATCAGCAGGCAATCGCCCTTGTCCTCAAAGCGCAGGCAAAGCCGCTGCGGCGCATGCTCCGAATCGATCAGGCAGCTGCAGGCCTCTTCCACAGCCAGCTTCACATCGTCCAGCCGGTCCACAGTCAGTCCTGCGCGGGCGATCACGCCGGCGGTCGTCAGCCGCAGCACCAGCATCATGTTCTGCTGCGCCGGCAGCCTCAGTTCCACAGCTTCCTTCAGTACGATCTCCCGCATGTCAAAATCCCTCCGATATCTATCTCCCGGGATATGGAAGATGTTTAAAATCTTCCTATTTACCCTAATTAACCACTTTTGATTATAATTGAAAAAACATGCCTTTTCAAGGATTCCAGCCCCTCCGGAAGGGCCAAACCAAGAATTTAATACGAATGTACGATTGCGGGCTAAGTTGGAGGGAGAACGGGGAACCCCCAGCATTCCCCCTTGACAATCCTCCCGCATTCCTCCATAATAATCTCATCAAAATCCGGAGGTGCGCCATGGCCGAAAGCGTCCGCGCGGGAGCGTATGAAATCCCCGTAATTTATGAGGATAACCATCTGCTGGTGGTGGTGAAGCCGGCGAACCTGCCCACCCAGGCGGATAGCTCCGGCGATGACGACCTGCTCAGCATCCTCAAGCGCTATATCGGGGAAAAGTATAATAAGCCCGGCGCGGTGTATCTCGGCCTTGTGCACAGGCTGGATAGGCCGGTCGGCGGGGTCATGGTGTTCGCGCGCACCAGCAAGGCCGCGTCCCGGCTCTCCGAGGCCTTCCGCACCCATGAGCAGGACAGGCGCTACCTCGCGGTGATCGAAGGCGAAGTGCGCGAAAATATGGAACTTACGGATTATCTCCTCAAGGACGGCAAAACCGGCATGGTCCGTGTGGTGAAAAAGGATGCGCCCGGAGCCAAGCAGGCCCGGCTTATTTCCCGGCCCATCGCGGCAAGGAATGGCCTCACCCTCAGCCATGTGCAGCTCTTTACCGGCCGCGCCCACCAGATCCGGGTGCAGCATGCCCATGCGGGGCATCCGCTCTGGGGCGATATGCGCTATGGTCATGGCATGCCCGGCAGGCAGATCGCCCTCTGGGCCTGCGAGCTCACCCTCGATCATCCCACGAAGCACGAATCCCTCCGTTTCACCTCCGCGCCGTCCATGAAGGGCGCGTGGAAAGATTTCGAAGGGGAAATCAAAACCCTCTTGGAGCTATAATTATGCGAAGAAAACGCGGCGGCGCATTCATCACGCTGCTTATATGCATACTTTCAGTGCCGACAGTCGCGGTGCTGATGGGCGAACTCCCGAAGGCGCAGAGCTGGGAAAGCTACCTGCCGCACCTGGTCACCGGCGCGGTGCTGGGTCTGGCGCACATCATCCTTCGCCCCATCCTGCGGCTCATCACCCTGCCGCTGGGCTGCCTCACCCTCGGCCTCTCCGGCACCATCATCGATATCGCCCTGATTTACCTGAGCGCCGGCTTTGTGCAGGGCTTCGCCGTGCCCAGCTTCCTCTATGCCCTGCTCACCGCCGCGGTGGTAAACGTGGTCTGCGGGGTTGTGGGGAGGTAGGTGCTGGGGAAGGTGACTCTGTTGCCACCCCCCTGCCAAGGGGGGGTGATTCCCCTTGGAACCCTCAGTATAAACAATGACTCCAGAGCGGAGTCATTGTTTTATTTTGGGAGAAATACAAAGCCTCCCCTGGGTAAGGGGAGGCGTCATCCGAAGGATGACGGAGGGGTTGTTATACTGCATATTAAAAATATCCCCGGCTGGCGCAGTCGAAAGCAAATCCCCAACCCATTCTTGCCGGGTTGGGGATTTGTATATGCCAGTCGGCGCTGCCGAAAATACCCCCTGGCCCATTCTTGCCGGGTTGGGGATTTGTATATGCCAGTC
>JAFUPT010000045.1 GCA_017481065.1 Clostridia bacterium
TTGACGAGCCGCTCTCCAACCTGGACGCCAAGCTGCGCGTATACATGCGCACCGAAATCCGCCGCATCCAGCAGCAGTTCGGCATCACCGCCGTATATGTAACCCATGACCAGTCCGAGGCCATGTCCATCTCCGATAAGATCATCATCATGAACAAGGGCGTCATCGCACAGATGGGCACTCCCCATGAGATCTATTACAGCCCCGTCAGCGAGTTCGTTGCCGACTTCATCGGCGAAGCCAACTTCCTGAAGGTCAAGGTGGAGGACCTCTCCGGCGAGCATGCCACCGTTTCCTACAACGGCATCCGCTTCGCTGCCAAGAAGCCCGTGAACAACATCAAGGTCGGCGATGAATGCACCCTGATGCTCCGCCCCGAAGGCATCCGCGTGAGCGATTCCGGCATCCTGCCCTGCAAGGTTACCCTGTCCTGCTTCATGGGCTCCTACCAGAATTACCATGTGATGGTGGGCGATAAGCAGGTTTCCATCACCGATAACCACCCCGTCGGACGCAAGGTGTTCAATGTGGGCGATGAAGTCTTCCTCGATTTCAGCCCCGTGGATACGCATCTGATGTAAGGAGAGTGGGGGGACGCTTAGGGGACGCCGTCCCCTAAGAACCCCTGCCAGGGGAAATGATTTCCCCTGGACCCCTCGGCAAAAAAATCGACCCCGGAGCGGGGTCGATTTTTTAATGGGGATAAGGGGGAATCCAAGCCTCCCCTGTGCAAGGGGAGGTGGACTGCGAAGCAGGCCGGAGGGGTTGTCCACCCGTGCTTTTCTTGCCTATTCTTCTGCCATGCTTCCCCCGTGCCGCAGGATCCAGTTGACGATGTTCTGGTCGGCCCAGGTGCAGGCGGTGATGGTTTTGCCGTCGTGTCCGGTGAAGCAGAGCTTGCAGATGGAGATAATTGTTCCGCTGCTGCCCTTGAATGAAGGAGTGTGCCATTTGAAGACCAGCTTGCGAACGGGGCATTGAAAGTTGATGCCGGCGGCATGCAGTATGACGCTGTGTTTGCTGCCCACGCGGATGAACCATTCATCGTCCGCATAGCCCCATGCGCCATTCAGCCAGTAAAGCTGTTTGCCGGAGAAGATTTCATTGAAGTTTGGAATCTTGCGAAGCACTGCCAGCGGTGAACAGAGGGATTGGAGGAGCGGAAAGCATATCATCAGAACAAAGGCAGAAATCAGAAGAAAGCTGGCCAGGGCGGATATCAAAGCCATGCGCCGGAACAAACAGGCCGCTGCGAAAAGGGCGGCAGCTGGCACCAGTACGAAAAGCAGCCTGTGGATGTATGGCCACAGGGCGATGCGGTACAGGTTTTTTACTGTAATGGGAGGATAGGAGGCTTCATTCCGGGCAACGTTTTTTGCGCTTTTGCGCAGGGACAAGCGGTGCAACAGGATGGAAACGATAGGTATCAGTGCCAGAAAAAACAGGTTATTATCGTTTCTCATGGGAAGTTCACTCCTATATGGGTCAGTTGGCGGGGTATGAGCATTGCGCCCCGGGGCCGGCTTTGTTGGGACTAGCCCTCAGTAACCTTCGGTGACAGCTCCTTTGGCAAGGGGAGCCGGGGAGGTGTTCCCATTTTCAAAAATCGACCTCGCTCCGAGGTCGATTTTTATTCTGGGGTTTCCAAAGGGAATCATTCCCTTTGGCAGGGTGCAGGGACAGAGTCCCTGCCGGGGTCTGGGGCAGAGCTCCAGCGTTCCCCCTTAAGCGTCAAGCTCCTTGGCTACATCCACCCAGGCCACATACTCCGAGGCGGTTTCCAGCTCGGGAATGGTGAGCCGGACTGCGGAGCTGGAGGTGCCTGCGGCGGGATAGACGATATCGAAGCGCTTCATGGATACATCGAGGTAGATCTTCACGCCCTCGTTTACGCCGAAGGGACACACGCCGCCCACGGCGTGGCCGATCATCTCGGCGGCCTGCTCATGGCCGAGCATTTTGGCCTTGGTGTGGAAGGTATCCTTAAATTTGCGGTTGTCCACGCGGATATCGCCGGCGGCAACGATGAGGATGGCCGCGCCGTCCACGAGGTAGCTCAGCGTTTTGGCGATGCGGGCGGGTTCCACGCCCACGGCCTGGGCCGCCAGCTCCACAGTGGCACTGGAAACATCGAATTCCTGGATGCGGTCTTCAAGATTGTATTTTTTCAGGTGCGCGCGTGCGCGTTCCATAGACATGGCTTTTGTTCCTCCGAATTATCTGATTAATTTGATTTCACCGATGAAGGGCAGCTGGCATACGCGGTCGTTGCTCAATAGCTGCACCATGCAGAGCACGCCCACCAGCAGCAGCGCGAAGCCGCAGAGCCCGCCAACCAGGCGGAACAGCCAGCCCACCAGCGGAATTCCGCCGAAGATGGAAAAGAGTATGCGCACCAGCACATGCACGATCAGCAGAAGCAGGCCCTGGTTTGCGCAATACTTGCCCAGCGGCGAATGCTTGCATTTGATCAGGGGCAGAAAAAACAGCAGGTAGCCCAGCGCCGCCCATACGCGGTTGCGGGCGATGTCCTCCGTGGTGAAATTGCGCTCATCCATGGTATTTCCTCCTTATCGGTTCAGATACTGCGCGGTGGCGGCGCCGCCGTTCAGCGATACATGCACGCCCAGCGTGCATTCCTGGGTGATGAAAGTTTCATAGCCTGCTTTTTTCAGGTTTTTCAGCACGGTGGGGTCCGGGGTATCGGATTTTTCTTTGGTGCTGGTGGAGATCACGGCGATTTGCGCGCCGCAGGCGTTGATCAGCTGCTTGGAGCAGGCGTCGCTATCGGCATGGTTGGGAACCTTTAAAACATCGCAGCGCAGATCCGCCCTGGATTGCAGCAGCAGGGCTTCCTCGATGCGCTCCATATCGCCGCAGAGCAGGATGCGCCCATCCGGGGAATCCAGCATCATAACGAGGGAATTATCATCCTCGTTGCCGGGAATTTCCTCCTCCGGGGCCAGCACATGAAGCACCGCGCCGGAATTTCCCATGGGCACGCTGTCTCCCGCGCCCAGCCAGGTTACTTCCAGATCCAGCTTTTCAACGGTCTTCACCGCCTGGTGCTTCTTCAGCGTGGTTTCCGGGTAGTATTTCGAGGCATAGATCGCGCGGATTTCGATATCGCTCTTGCGCAGCCACTTCAATCCGCCGGTGTGATCCTTGTCCGTGTGGGTGATGAACACCGCGTCCAGGGCTTCGACGCCCCAATATTCCAGCGCGGCCTCCACGGCATGCTGGGCGTCCTTTTTGCCAGTATCCACCAGGCACACATAGTCTCCGGCGCGCAGGAGCAGGGCGTCGCCCTTTCCCACGCTGGCAGAGAGCATTTCCACCTCGGCATTCGCCGCGCATGCGGGCAATATCATCATCAACACCACCAGAAGAAGCAGGATTTTGCGCATTTATACCTCCATCCACTCGCCGCACCGGTCGGAAGCGTGCAGGGTCTCCATCAGCTGCTGCAGGCGCGCGCCGTCGGCGATGCTGCACTCGCTCCTGCGGCCGTGGGCCACGTCGTCGAGGAAGGTGTAGAAGCAATGGGTGTGGCCGCGGTCCCAGCCCACGGAATTTTTCGGCGGCAGGAATACGCCGCCCGGGGCGGGATAGCGGGATGCGGTTTCGATGCGGATATAGCCCCTCAGGCCGCCGATGGGAGCGCCGGGAGCGGAGCAATCATAGTATTCCAGGTAGTTCGGCTCCATGGAATTCCAGCGCATCGCGCCCTTTTCGCCCAGGATTTCGAAGGTGAGATCATCGTTGGAGGCGGTGGCAATCTTGCTGGCCTCAATGGTGCCGATGGCGCCATCCGCCATCTCAAAGAGGGCGAGGGCATAATCATCGGAGAGGGCGGTTTCCACGCCGCCATCCTTGGTGGGGCGGGAGGCATAGAGGGTGCGGGTTTTGCAGAGCACCTTCTTGGGATAGCCCAGCATCCAGGTCATCAGATCCAGCACATGGCTGCCCATATCCAGCAGCACGCCGCCCTGCATCTGCTGCTTCCAGCCGATGGGCTTGTTGGGATCGATGGAGCCGGAATGGTGGTAGCGGGCCTGGAACTGCATGATGCGGCCGATCCTGCCCTCCTCAACCAGCTGCTTGGCGCGCAGGGTGGCGGGGAAATAGCGGTTGTTGAACACGATGCGGGTGTTTACATCCGCCTTCGCGGCGGCTTCGGCGATGCGCTTTGCGCTTTCGGCGGTGACGGCCAGCGGCTTTTCGACAAACACATGCTTGCCGGCTTCGAGGGCGGCGATCACCATCTCCTCGTGCTGGTCGTTGGGGGTGCAGATGGCCACTACATCGATATCCTCCATGGCCAGCAGCTCGCGGTAATCATCGGTGCAGCGCGCAAAGCCGCAGCTGCGCATGGCCTCCCGGGCCTTTTCAATGCGGCGGGAGCAGATGCAGCCGAGCTTTACTTCGAAATCCGCGCCCGGGTAAAACAGGGGGATGGAGCGCAGGGCATGGGTGTGGGTAAGTCCCATGAAGCCCCAGCCGATCACGCCTACGGAAATGGTTTTCATATTGATGAATCCTCCAAAAGAACAATTTTCTATTATAATTATACTGTCTGCGTGGATTCCATGCAAGCCCTTTTTTATCGGGAAGGCCCACAGATGCTTTTCAGAACAATAACGTATCCTACATTTCGGCTTGACAAATACCTTATGAAAATGATAAAATATAGCAAATCATCATAAACGTGTAAATTTTTATGCATAACGGTGGGGCGCGGGGAATACCGGCGCTTGACCGCGTTTTGTGCATATAAATGAAATACGCCGGGATTTTTATCGCGCCGGGGCAAAGCATCGGGGCGGTTGAAATAGATTAAATTAAACGGAGGATGAATATGCTGCCGGGCAGACTGTGTATCGGTATCCTCGAGGAAGATAATCCTCTAAAATCCTATTTCCGCCTCAAACCCTTGTTGGTGGAGTGCGAAGGCAAGTATGAAGTCTTCGATGGCGAGGCGGTGTATCCGGAGGATGGCTGCATCCGCATCGTGCCGGATAAGAATGAATCCAGCCATTTCAAGGGCCGCATGCGCCGCATGGGCCGCTATTGCGTGCTGGATTTGCGGGAACACACCGGCGAAAATGATAAAATCCGTCCCAATAAAAATTATCGCGGCGATGAAAGCGAAAGGAACGCCCACATCGTCTATTCCGATGTGGTGCGCGAGCCCGCAGCGGATATGATCTTTGAAATCGCCGCCTTTGACCATGAGAGCGGCATCTGGGAGGGGGAAGCGCCGGGCACGCCGCGCATCCTGTCCCCCGAAAGCCTGGATACCTGGCGTTTCATGCCCGCTGAGGAGGGCGAGCTCGCCCATGTGGAGCGGGATGGCCAGGCCCTGCGGGAGGATGAGATCCAGCGCTTCGATATCCCCGGCTTCCCGGGACAGACGCTGCAGCTGGCCATCCGCCTGCCCGCCGCGCTTCCCTCTGTGCTGGGCGTGCCTGCGCCCAAGGCCGAGCCCGCGCCGGAGCAGCCCAAGCCCGCGCCGAGGCCCGCAGCCGAGGAAAAGCCCTGGATCAGCCATGATCATATGCCCCCGCCGCCTCCGCAGCCGTCGGGCGTGCATCTAAGCCCCATGCAGCAGACGCTGCTGGCCCAGAGCGGCTTGAATCCCCGCCGCAACCGCAGCCTGCAGGAAATTATTGAAGAAAAATGGCGGCATTCCCGGGTGGACCAGCTTGGCCATCCCATTCCCGCCCAGGCCATGGGCCAGCCGGTGGAAAGCCCGGTGGACCGGGCCATAAACGCCCTGCGGGATGCATGGAATATCCCGGAAATCCGCGGCCAGCTGGTGGAAGCACTCGGCGGCATGCATGAGCTCTCCTATCGCGTGGAGCATCATAAGCTCAATACTGCGGAGGCCGAGCGCCGCCGTGAGCTGGAGGATATGGAGGCCGAGCGCCTGCGCGCGCTGGCCGATTTGGATAAGCTCCGCCGGGACAAGAAGGCCCTGCGGGATAGCTTCAAGCAGGAAATCCGCCAGGAAGAGGCCGATGCATTCAAGGATGCTGTGGAGCGCACCAAGGCCGCCCAGGCGGAATGCACCAAATATGAGGCCGCCGCTGAGGAGGCCCGCAAGGGTGCTGAGCTGGCGCAGGACGCCTTCCGCTCTCTGAAGGACGGCCGCTTCGAAGAAAAGCTACGGGATTTTGCCCTCACCAGCCGCGCTGCCGAGCTCCTCGGGAAGGCCGGGGACGAGCAGCCCGCCGCGCCCGCCGTTTCGGAGGAAGCGCCCAGCAGGGAGGAATGGCTCCAGCGCATGAAGGAAGCCTTCGCTTCCGAGGGCCTGCACATCAGCCCCATCCAGGCGGCAAATTTGCTGGTATGCGCCGCGCTGGGCGAGAGCATGATCATATCCGGCCCCGCTGCCTGCGATAAGCTGGCCGCCGCCCGCGCGCTGGGCAAGGCCATGGGCAGCTACCGCGAAATTTCCGGCAGGGACGCCAATGCCGGCGACGCCATCGTTGCCCTGGTGCCCAATGCCAACCATAAGCCCGGCGCGGATGTTTGCCGCGGGCTCGGCAGGGCGGATCGCCGGGTGGTATCCGTTGTGGCCGATTCCGGCTTCCCCATCTCCCCGGAATCCCTGGAGCGCAGCTTCCTGATCCGCATGGAGGCTCCCGCTGCGGACAGCCCGTGGCGGCCGCTGCCGAAGGGCGAATGCGCCCTTGCGCCCGTTTCCGTTGCCGCGCTGCGATCCGCCGTGCTCGTGGAGGATGGCGAGCTGCCTGCCGCGCTGGAGCGCCGCCTGCAGAAGGTGCGCACCGCGCTTGCGCAGCACAAGGTGCGCCTGTCAAGGGGCTCCCTGGACGCCATGTGGCATTTCTGCACCGCCATGCTGGCGACCGGCAAGGTTTCCCCCGGCGAGGCGCTGGATATGGCCTTCGCCCAGAAGGCGCTGCCGGGCGTGCTGGCCGAAGCGCCGGTGGAATGCCTGGTGGAGCTGAAAACCATACTCGCCGATATGCCGCGCTGCATCGCCATGCTGGATGAACCGCTGCCGATTTTGGTGTGAGGGAGCTGGGCCGTTGGGGACGCTGTCCCCAAACCCCTGCCAAAGGGACAGTGTCCCTTTGGAAACCCCAGAATAAAAAATCGACCCCGGAGCGGGGTCGATTTTTTGATGAATATTGATAACGGTTTTTTCTTTGCGGCGCAATGCGCCGCATACAGAGGGTTCCAAGGGGAATCATTCCCCTTGGCCGGGGGTTTGGGGGCTGGCAGCCCCCAACGTCTTTTCACAGCCCCAACGTTTCTCCGTCTCCTCACCACAGCTCCAGCGCGTCCACCCTGGTCTGGGTCTGGCCGATGGCGTTTTTGTTGAATGCGCCGTGGCAATCGCTGCCGGCGGTGATGTACAGCTTCCGTTGGCGGCAGATTTCGATGCAGCGGCGGGTGATGGAGGGGGTATGGCGCAGGTAATGGCATTCCACGCCATCCATGCCGGTATCCAGCGCGCCCTGCACATGCTGTTCAAAGATGCTGAGGTATTCGGTGGGGAATACCACGCCGGGGTGCGCCAGCACGGCCTTGCCGCCGGCTGCGTGGATGCGGCGCACGATCTCTTCGGCGGAATCAAAGCCGGCATCGGCATAGGTCACGCCGTAGCGGTCGTAGAAGCCGAAGCCGCTGCGCAGATCCGGGGTCACGCCCCGGGCCTGCATGTACTGCAGCATCTTCCATCCGCCGCGATTGGTATCGTGGGGGAAGGAGTCGTAATCGGAAATGCTCAGCTGCGGATAATCGGGTATCATGCGGCGGATCAGCTCGGTACTCATGTCGTCCAGCCGGGCGCGGGCATGGCGGATGCGGCCGAGCAGGGCTTCGTTGGTGAAATCCGCATCATAGCAAAGGATGTGTACATCCACGCCCTCGTGCAGCGCATCGATTTCCACGCCGCAGATGTAATCCAGCCCGGCTTCCTTCGCCAGCGGCGCGGCTGCCAGGGACCCGGCCACCACGTTGTGGTCCGTCACGGAGAGCAGTTTCACGCCGTTCGCCTTCGCGCGGCGCACGATCTCCTCCGGGGAATAGGTGCCGTCGGAATACAGGGAATGGATGTGCAGGTCAGCATAATTCATGGTAAAAAACACCTCGCCTATCATTATCCACACTTTTTGTAAGCTTGTCAACGGCGGGCGGGGGCAGGAACGGGGGGACGCCAAAGGGACGCCGTCCCTTTGGAAACCCTGCTTAAGGGACAAAGTCCCTTAAGAATCCCATGCAAAAGCCATTGATCCCAGCGGGGGATCAATGGCTTTGGTATGATTCCGGACATGGGATTCATTATGCGGAAAGTTCGTTTTCCTGTTGCGTCGAAGGAAGTGAACCATAGACGCGGCCGCGCAGGTGCTGGAAGAACCTGCCTTCCGGCTGTTCCACGTTCAGATATACGAAGGAAAGGAGGAACAGCAGCGCGCAGAAGGCGGTCCAGAGTTCTGCATCCCAGAAAACAAGGGAAAGAAAGATTTCTCCTGTTCCTTTGGCAAGACCATTGAAGAAATCAAGGAACCAGTTCTGTGCGGCGGCCTCCTGGAAGAAATTCCAAGAAAACCAGCCCTCCATCAGCAAAAACAGCGTGCTGACGATGGCGGTGAGCCCATACCAGCGCGTGATTTTCTTCAGGCGGGAAGGATTGTCCATTGCGCCGCTTTGCTGCATGATCGCGCCTAGTATGATCAGCATAAAACCCATAAGCATCTGCGAAAATGCCATCAGGATGCCTGTGAAAGAAAGATGGAACATGCGCAGCACAACGAAGGATTTCAGCGCCAGAAACACGCCCGCCTTGAAGCCGAGGCCATAAATCCATTCCAGCGATTTGGGCAGCGGTGCGGCTGCATATGCTGCGGCGGCCTGGGAAGCCTTTCGTGCACCGCGTTTCAGGCGGGATTCCCTGCGCTCTCGCTTCTGTATTTCCATAATTGTCCCCTCCTCATAAAGTTTATCAATCACAGTATAACTCAATTGAGTAATATAATCAATACTAAATCCCTCTACTTTATTGCCCACCTGAGAAATAGAATAGTAGCATAGAGAGGGGGATGGCCATGGACGCAAAAAAACGCATTCGCGAATTGATGCAGGAGCGCGGCTGGAGCGAATACCGGCTGGCAATTGCATCCGGGCTATCCCAGTCTACTGTGGCGAACATATTTAACCGGAATACCACGCCTTCCGTGGTTACGCTGGAAGCCATTTGCCAGGGCTTGGGCATTACGCTTGCCCAGTTCTTCGCTGAAGGAAATATGGTGGAACTGAGCGATGAGCAGCGGCAGATGTTTGCAGATTGGAGCACGCTCTCCAAGGAGCAGAAGGAAGTGCTCAGGCAGCTGATTCGCGTCATGAAAGGGAATTCTTAAGGGCAGTGAAGTTTCTTCACCGCCCTTTCTTCTTTGGCATAGTATGCAAATATTCGTCCAAAGAGGAGTTTTGCGCATGAATTCTGTGTTCTGGGCTGCGCTGGGCATCGGCGGATCCACGCTGATCGGTACTGGATGCGGCTTCCTTTTAAATAATGTAAGCGAAAGATGCAGCAGCGCGGTTACAGCCTTTGCAGCGGGCGTGATGCTGGCGGCGGCGTGCTTCGGGCTGTTTGCGCCGGCGATGGAGCTGGCCAGCGGACTGGGCTTTCTGATGATCATCGCGGGCGCAGCTTGCGGCATGCTGTTTCTGCGGGCCGTGGCGGCGATCTCCGGCAGGCTGGGCAGCGGCGTGCTCCGCAGCCATCCGGAGCTGATGTTTGTGCTGGCAATCGCCGTGCATAAGTTTCCCGAGGGCATGGCCGGGGGCGTGGGGCTGGGCGGCATGAATCCGGCGGCGGCGCTCACGGTGGTTGTGGGCATCGCCCTGCAAAATTTACCCGAGGGCGTGGTGATGATCCCGCCGATGCTCAACGCGGGCGTGCGGCGCGGCAGGGCGGCCTGTATCGCCCTGATCACGGGCCTGCTGAATGCAGCGGGCGTGTTTGCCGGCGCGCTTTGGGGCCGGCTCCCGGGCGGCGTGATGCCCTTCGCGCTGGCCTTCGCGGGCGGCGCCATGCTGGATGTGATCATCGCGCAGATGATTCCCCAGTCCGCCTGTTCCGGGCAGATCAAGCATGGCGCGCTGGTCACGCTGGGCGGCTTTATGATCATGGCCTGCGTGAACGCGGCGTTTTAGCGGGGCGCCTGCCCCGCAACCTTGCCCGGATTGTGACGGAAAGGAAAACATCAAAAAAAATTGAGAAAATGAGAAAAAAACGCTTGACATTTTCCTGGATTCGTGTATAATATAATTCGTTGCCGACGCAACGGCGGTTATTCGCCGAGGCTGCCGAAAGGCTGTGGCAGCCGATCGTATCGATAGGCTGGCGTAGCTCAATTGGCAGAGCAGCTGATTTGTAATCAGCAGGTTGCGGGTTCGATTCCCTTCGCCAGCTCCATCGAGCGGGTCAAGGACGGCAATGCATGTGGGTAGGTTCCCGAGCGGCCAAAGGGAGCAGACTGTAAATCTGCCGTCAGTGACTTCGGTGGTTCGAATCCACCCCTGCCCACCACACATGCGGGAATGGCGGAATTGGCAGACGCGCTAGATTCAGGTTCTAGTCGGCGCTTAGTCGGTGCAGGTTCAAGTCCTGTTTCCCGCACCAA
>JAFUPT010000046.1 GCA_017481065.1 Clostridia bacterium
CCTGCACCCTGCAAGGGGCGAGCCGCCCCTTTACCCGGCAAAAATGCAAATCGCGCCATTCGGCGGCGCGATTTGCAGAAATAATTAAAGGCACGCGAATGCGTGCCTTTTTCTGGGGTTTCCAAAGGGAATCATTCCCTTTGGTCGGGGGTTTGGGGGCAGACAGCCCCCAACGTGTTCCGCCGTTCCCCCTCGTCAACCCAGCGCCTCCAGAACCTCGCTGAGCGTGGGAATCGACGCCGCCGCACCGGGCCGGGTTACGGAGATGGACGAAGCCTTGCTGGCGCGCCGGAGCGCATCCTCGGGAGCAGCGCCCTCCGCCATGGCGGCGAAGAAGAAGCCGGTAAAGGTATCGCCCGCAGCGGTGGTATCCACGGCCTGCACCTTGTAGGCCGCCTGCTTCACCCGGCGCTGGGAATCGGCGTAAACGGAGCCATCGCCGCCGAGGGTGAGCACGATCTTTGCGTGGGGGTAGAGCGCAGTGAGCTTATCGAGGATTTTGTCCGCCTCATTTTCGCCGGAGAGCTCGCCGCCCTCGATTTCGTTGAGGATGAACCAGGAAATCTTCTCCAGCGGCAGCTCCTTCAAGTTATCGGCGATGGGGGAGGGATTCAGCACCACCTGCATGCCCTTTTCGGCAGCGGCGAGTATGATCTTATCGATCATATTGATCTCGTTCTGCAGCACAAGGAAGTCGCCCGGGCCGAAGGGCTCCAGCGCTTCCGCAATGAAGGCCTCGGAAACCATCTGGTTTGCGCCGCCATAGAGGAAGATGCAGTTGTTGCCCTCGGGCACCACCTGGATCACCGCGTGGCCGCTGGGGCAGTTAAGCGTGCGCACGAAGCGGGTATCCACGCCGTTGGCGGCCAGAAAATCCTTCAGCATCGCGCCGTCCTCGCCGATCAGGCCCGCGTGGTAAACCTCCGCGCCCGCCTTGGCCAGCGCTACGGATTGGTTCAGGCCCTTGCCGCCCACATTGCGGCTGAAGCCGGTGGTGGACAGGGTTTCGCCCGCGCGCACGAAATGGGGAATCTGGTATACCAGGTCCAGGTTCAGCGAACCGAAATTCAGTATTTTCATGAAAATTGCTCCTTTCAGCGGAAAAATTCAAATTCAATTCATATGAGGATATTATACTCAAAATAACGATTGTGGTCAATTGGATTGTGATGTTTGACAAGCCATACAAAAGGTGTATAATATACTAGTGTAATCAAGCGCAATGAGGGGATATGCTCCCCGTCCACAAATAAAGAGAGGAAATAAAAATGGCAAAGAAAACCAGCATCGGCGGACAGGCGCTGCTCGAAGGCATCATGATGCGCGGTCCGGAGAAGACCGCCATGGCCGTGCGCCACACCTCCGGCGAAATGATCATCGAAGAATTCGAAACCAAGGGCAAGGGCCGCAAGGGCGTCACCACCTGGCCCTTCATCCGCGGCCTGTTCAATATGTATGATTCCCTTACCTTCGGTTATAAATGCCTGATGCGCTCGGCGGAGCTCTCCGGCCTGGATGAGGAGGAGAAGCAGAAGGAAGAAGAAAAGCGCAAAAAGAAGGGCAAAAAGGCCAATCCCAAGATGGACCAGCTCTTTGAAAAGGTGCTCATGCCCATCGCCACCGTGCTCGCAGTCGCGCTGGCCTTCGTGCTCTTCTTCTGGCTGCCCACCCAGGTGTTTGAATGGATTGCCGGCGCCACCTCCATCTCCCGGATGGTGCTGCCGGATGGTTCCCATCCCTATACCTATTACCTGATCAAGGCCGCCATCGCGGGCGTGCTGCGCATCATCATCTTCATCGGTTATGTGTGGGCCACCAGCCTGATGAAGGATATCCGCCGCACCTACATGTACCACGGCGCCGAGCACAAAACCATCTTCTGCTATGAAGCCGGGCTCCCCCTCACCGTGGAAAATGTGCGCAAGCAGAGCCGCCTCCATCCCCGCTGCGGCACCTCCTTCATGATCCTGGTGCTCATCGTGGGCATCGTGGTGGGCATGTTCATCCACATCGATAATACCCTGCTCTATACCCTCGTGAAGCTGCTCACCTTCCCCATCGTGATCGGCTGCGGCTATGAGCTGATCAAGCTGGCGGGCCGCAAGGACAACTGGCTCACCCGCGCCATCTCCGCACCCGGCAAGGCCCTGCAGCGCATCACCACCCGCGAGCCCGATGACGGCATGATCGAATGCGCCATTGCCGCCATGGAAAAGGTGATCCCTGCTGATGGCAGCGATGCATGGTAAAATTCCCGGCAATTTCTCAATAAAATACCTAGGATTTCCGCGAACTGCCCGGGTGGCAGTGCGCGGAAATGTCTTTGTGTCACAACCGGAGGAAAAAATATGAAAAAGGAAAAAAAGGCCCAGGACGTGAAGAAGCGCCGCCCGGTGAAGTATGACCGCCGGCCCGCATGGAAGCGCATACTGGAGCTGATGCTCATGGCGCTGGTCGTCACCCTCATCGTGGAGGGCTTCAACCAGGGAACCCCCGCCCGCATGCTCCGCTACCTCACCCAGCGCACCATGTATTTCGGCCTGAACTGGCTGATGATCCTCACCACCCTCAGCATTACCGAGCTGGTGAAGCATCGCCGCGCCCTCAGCTGGACCATGTCCGTGCTCTGGTGCGTGCTGGGCTTCGCCAATTACATGATCTGCCGGAACCGCACCCAGCCGATGGTGAGCGGCGATCTGATCATCACCCGGGAAATCTTCGGCATGATCACCATCTATTTCAGCTGGCTGGAGATCATCCTCATGTTTGCCGCCATCGTGGCGGTGCTCTTCGGCATCATCTTCCTTTTCTCCCGCACGGCGCGGGCGCGGCGGGTGAACTATGCCTTCGGCCTGGGTAGCGTGGTATTCATGGTCTGCCTAACCATCTGCTTGAATACCCTCTGCGTCTCCTTCGGCCTGATTCCCGAAACCTTCGGCGATCGTGTGAACGCCTACCGGGATTATGGCTTTGCCACCTGCTTCACCTTCAAATTTGGCTCCCACGGTATCAGCAAGCCGGACGAATATTCCAGCGAGGCTGTAGAGGAAATCATGGATGAAATCGAGGCCCCGGCAGCCACCGATGCGCCTGCAGCCGCCCGCTTCAGCGCGGAGGACCACCTGGACCAGCCCAACATCGTCTTCGTCCAGCTGGAATCCTTCTTCGATGTGGATACCGTGATCGGTGCAGAATTCTCTGAGGATCCCACCCCGGTATTCCATGAACTGATCAAAAACTGGCCCTCTGCCGAACTCTATGTGCCCACCATCGGCGGCGGCACCGCGAATGTGGAGTTCGAGGTTATGTCCGGCATGAACATGGATTTCTTCGGCGCGGGCGAAGCTCCCTACAACACCATCATTCAGGAAGTTACCTGCGAAACCATCGCCAATACCCTGCGGGAGCGCGGCTACTATTCCACCGCCTTCCACAACAACACCGGCTTCTTCTTCAGCCGCAACGAGGTCTATGCCAACCTCGGCTATGATCGCTTCGTGCCGCTGGAATATATGCTCTATCCCGAGTACAATGAAGTTGGCTGGGCACATGATACCATCCTCACCGATGAAATCCTGCGGGTGATGCAGGGCAGCGCCGAGCGCGACCTCGTGTTTGCCATCTCCGTGGAGGCCCACGGCAAGTATGCCGAAACCTATGTGCCGGAGGAGGGAGATATCGAAATCCTGGCCCTGCCGGAGGAAGCCTACCTCGCCCCCTTCCAGAACTATATCAATGTTCTGCCCGATGTGGATAAGTTCATTGGCGAGCTGCTCTCCACGCTGGAAAGCTATGATGAACCCACTGTGGTCATCCTCTACGGCGATCATCTGCCCGCCCTCGGCCTCGATTCCGAAATGCTCACCACCGGCGATCTCTACGCCAGCCGCTATGTCATCTGGAACAATTATGGCGCGGATTTCACTGCCCATGATATGGAGGCATATCGCCTGTCCGCCGATCTGCTCAGCCAGCTGGGCGTCTCCGGCGGCGTGATGACCAAGTTCCACCAGTCCTATCCCATCGATGAATCCGGCGCGGAGTACCTCGAAAAGCTCCAGACTTTGGAGTATGACCTGCTCTACGGCGAGCAGGAGGCATACGGCGAATCCGGCGCCTACCAGCCCACCAACATCGTCTACGGCGCCGATCCCATCGTCATCGATTCCGTCGAGCGCAAGTATGGCCGCCTGCTGGTCACTGGCGATAACTTTACCGAGTTCAGCCGCATCGTCTCCGGTGAAAATGTGCTGGAAACCATCTTCATCGATAAAAATACCCTCGCCGCCGCCCTTAGCGAGGAAAATACCAAGCTCCTCGGCCCCTCCATCGCCGTCGCCCAGATCAACAACGACGGCAAGGAGCTGGGCAGAACGGGGGAATACACGATTGAGTGACGCTTAGGGGACGCTGGGGCGCTGCCCCAGACCCCGCCAGGGGGAATGATTCCCCCTGGACCCCTCTCAAAAGCAAATCGCGCCATTCGGCGGCGCGATTTGCAAGAGGTATTAAAAGGCACGCTTTGCGTGCCTTAACTTTTTTAATCAGGAACAATGCCTTCCCCTTGAGGGGAAGCTGGCCCGCGCAGCGGGTCGGACGAGATGCCGTGCCCCCAAAGCCTCCCCTGTGACAGCTTTTGTCAAGAGTGTTTTTCAGATTTTGCGTGTTTTATTTTGCAAATAACCCATAAATAGAATGAACAGCCATGGATTTGACACATTATGTCAGATGCATGGCTGTTTTTATGTTGCAGTATCTTATAATTTCTTCATCAGGATTCTGACCCGGTCAGGCTGATTCCTACCCGGAATAGTTTTTCCATGGGGTAAACATCCAGGGTTCCTCCGTGATGTACGATTTTTTCCCGAACGGATTCCAGGCCAACGCCCGTGAATTGATAGTTGCGCTTTTCCGAGAGGAACAAATCGCCCCGGCGTTTATAGAACCCGTTATAGCTGTTTTCGATCATCAGGAAAAAGGTCTTGCCCGTCCACTTGGTAATGATGTGTATCCGGGGATGCTCCGCACTTGCGTGTGTGCAGCCCTCCAGCGCATTTTCCAGCAGGTTTCCGAGCACGGAGCTCCATTCCAGCTCGTTCAGCGTCAGGCTTTCCGGTATGAACAAATGAAGCTGTGCTTCGATCCCCTTATTCTCGGCCAGGCGATTGTAGTACTGCAGCAGGGCGTCCACCGCCGGGATATTGCACAGTGTATTGGGCCTTGCTTCTCCCTGCGCAGTCTCCGGCTGCCCCAGTCTATCCAGATAGGATATAAGGCTTTCGTAGGCTTCCTGCGTTTCGTGCTGGCTTTTGATATTTTCAGCCATGCCGCGAATGCTGCGTATATGATGGCGGAAATCATGCACCCTGCGCTGGTTTTCCTGATGAGAACCAGCGATGACCCGTGCATGCTCAAGCTGCATATCAAGCTGGCGCTTGAGCTGACGGTGTTCCTCAGCAAAAGCAACGCTGTATGTGTAAGAATACGCGATGTCCCGCCAGAGCATATATGCGATCAGCATTGTGAAAACCAGGGTTCCCCACTGTGAAAACCATCCGCCGAGTATCGGCTCATATTCCGGAAGGATCCGGTCCCAGACGAGCATCGCCGCATAGAATACAGAGCCGTAAAACAGTTGTCCGACTTCCATGTTCTGCTGAATCAGAGCTTTCAGGGAAACACCCAGCATCCAGCCTGCGCTGACAATCTTGAAAAGCATTGCAAGCACAGAGAATATCTCCGTATGCAGCACATTCAATTTGGATGAGCACAGGCCATAGATGAGGGCAAGCCCACAAAAAGTAAACGCCGCCGTTTCTGCGATCTGCGCATACCATTTCTGTACCTGACAGAGCCTGTTTTGCAAGCAGAGGATTATCGTAGCTGTACAATAGCCGAGAAAGATTTCCAAGGCGTACCATGGCTGCAGCGGCAATTCCAGAAAGAAGTGCAGCAGTGGAGCACCCGCATTCAAAGCTCCGGCAAAACACAGAAGTGCGAACAGCCGGGCATTTTCCTGCTTCATGCGGATTCCAAGCCACAGGGACAGGATTGCACCCAGCATGCCGATAAGAACCACACAACCCGAAATGGCAGTTTGCGCATTCTGCAGTCGCGCTACATCATCCGCTTTTCCCAGTGCAGGCGGATACACCAGGCCGCTGTAAAAATGCGACCAGTTTCCAACATTCAAAACAAGCTGCACTGCGCCGCCTGCTTCAAAGCTCACAATCCTGATCTGGGTACGCGGCCGGTAATCTGCCGCATCCGGGTTTCCTGCCTGCGCGGCGAGTCTGCCGTTGATATACAGGCGGTAGGCAGAGTAAATCTCCGGCAGGTGCAGGGCATAGGCGTCGTTTATATCCGGCAGGTACAGATTCAAAACATAGGTGCCGCAGCCGTGCAGGCTTTTCGCGTCCAGTAAGTCGAAGCGCGTATGTTCGCCGATGGAGGTATAGACCATGTAATTATTTCCGGCCTGTAAATCCTCCGGCTTCAGCAGTGCATCCGGGTAAAAAGCCCATCCACTAATCGGATAATGAATGCTGTGCGCGTCCAGTTCTTCCTCGGAAAGAACCAGCAGCCCATCCATCGGCTGTATACCCGGCGAGGTGTATTTGTTGTTGAAGCGATTCATCAGAAGGCAAAACGCTGAACTCAGCGCAAGCACCAGCAAAAGAATGGAAATTCGTTTTAAGTTTGCTTTCACGCTTCCCCTCCTTTTGCCAGCCAATCAGAAAGCAGCCGCAGCAGCCGCGCGATAAAGCGCAGAACCGGTGATTCTTCGTTCTGATCCAGCCATGTCTGAAATCCCGTTTCGATTTTCTTTGAATCCGATATGGAATAAGCGCCGGGAACATCCACGGTGAATTCCACCGTGTTAGCTGCATGGTTGTAACGGCCCATACCGACAAACTCCCCCTGCTCATTCCAGAGGAAAGACGGTGCGTTTCCATACGCAGCATCAAGTGGCAGAATGATTTTCGTACCCGGCAGGTTTTCGATGGGTTTTCCATCCAGTTCCGCGGAGATAACGAATCCATTCTCTGTGCGCAGCAGACCAATATAGAATCTGCTGTCTTGCTCAATGTGAAGCATATCCAGCGCGGCATCCGAAAGTGTTGCCGTGATTCCCTGCTTGGAAAAGCGGACGGGGCCGGTTTCCTGCATCAGCATCAATCGTGCGCCGGAGATCAGGCTATAAGTTTCGCCGCTCTCTTCGTTGAAGACAGCATCGCCATGCCCAACATTTTGAGATGCGCCCTGTCCCTGCGATGGCGCAGGCTGAACGATGGTTTCAGAATCGCTGCCGCTGCTGTCACCGCCGTCGCGGTCGCCCTCATAGCCGCCCACATTCGTCAGTTCGCCGTCCCAGGTGAAATAGAATACGCCGGTTTTGCCGCCATCCCACACAGCCTGAATTCGGTAGTCATGCCCCTCTTCCAGGCAGGACAGATACACAACCAGTGCGGAACCATTGTACTCCACATCATCGGTGGGCAGCCATTCTCCATCATCCAAAGAAATCAGGAAGGTGAGATCATCCTCTTCCCCAACGCCGCTGCCGGACCAGGGGATGTTGATGTTGCCGAAGTCCATATACCAGCTGTACAGGCCCGGCTGTTTTATGCTCTGTATGGAGACTGGCACCTGCACAGAAGGAAGGGACACGCCCTCTGCCAGCACGGCGTTCTCCGGAAGAACTGCGCTGCCGCTTACCCATATTTGCCCTGTTTTGTTGGTATCCGGCTGCGGATTCTGCCACCGGATATGCGCCCACAGGGTTTCGCCCGCTTCGGTCCGGCAGGGCCAAGACCATGTCCAGCGGTCTTCGTGAAATTCCTGCTCGAAATAGGCGTCCCAATCGCTTCCCTGATCAATGGCATACGCATAACTGCCGGGTGCAGCGTCAAAGGATACGATGATGTCCGGTGAGATAACAGGCTCTACAACGATCACCGGGATCGTTATCATTGTGGGCACTCCTTCGGAAAAAGCATAGCCCTCCGGCGCAAGAATGGGCGCGGATTCGCTGTATTCCCCCGGCGTGCTGCAATCGGTGGACAGGTTCGTCAAATCCCAATCCACTTTCAGCCGCAGGGTTTCCTCGTTTCCTTCAGGCGAAATTGCGCTTGCCTGGATATACTGCAGTTCAAGCATTTTATAAAACAACGGATCAGGATCGCCTGTATAAATCGTCACTGCTTGAATCTCTCCGAGATCCAGCAGCGTGTGAATCATGCCTTGTGCAGCAGGCATATCTGTCACAGCGGGTATTTCTGTCGGCACAGGTGTTTCCATTGGTACGGTCGTTTCTGTTGGCACAGGTGTTTCTGTTGGCGCAGGTGTTTCCGTCGGTTCGGGCGTATCTGTTGCTGCAGGCGTTTCCGTCGGCACAGGCGTTTCCGTTGCAGCGGGTGTTTCCGTCGGCACAGGCATTTCTGTTGCTTCGGGCGTTTCTGTTGGAACAGAGTTGTCGGTTACTGCGGGTGTTTCCGTTGCAGCAGGCGTTTCCGTTGCAGCAGGTTCTTCCGTTACAATGGGCGCTTCTATCGGTACGGACGTCTCCGCCACAGCCAAAGTACCTGTTAAAAGCGTTCCGCACAAAAACAGCGCACATATCTTCTTGTTCATTTCTCAATTCTCCAAGCTACTGAAAGTGTATCTGTGGTACTGCGCAATCAGTTCCTTCCGCCGACGGGGAGCCATAGGCAAACGCTCCCCGTTGGACAGAAGAAAATCATTTCCTGTTTGGGCAACGATGAAATCCATGTTCACCAGCAAGCCTCTGTTGCACAGCAAAAACCGATCATCGGCCAGGAGGTTTTCCGCAACCGGGCTGAAATTCCGACCAATCGGCAAGGATTCTGTCTTTGTATGAACGATTACAGATCGCATGTTGATATCCACATAGAGGATATCCTTTGTGGCAATCCTAAGCGTTCGACGGTCGGAGATGACCGTCAGCAGCGGCACCTGGCAGCAGCGCCTGATCCGGCAGTTTTCCATTGCCTGAAGAAAATCTTCCTCTTTTACGGGCTTAATCAGGTAATGAGCGCTGTTGAGCGAAAAACCTTCCCGCATGAAGTCTCCACTGATGGTCAGGAAAACCAGCCTGCAATCCCTATCCTTTGCCCGAAGCGCGCGAGCTGCCTCTACGCCGGAGATGCCGTCCATGTATATATCCATAAATACAATATCAAACCATATTTCCTGCAGCGCGGAAACAAATGCTTCTCCGCTTGTATATTGGTAAACCACATGGTCGATTTCGCGTATGCGGCAATAATCATTTATTTTATCCGTAAGCCATTCCCTATCGTCGAATCCATCGTCCACGACAGCGATCTGAAGCTTTCGCATGATTCTGATGCTCCTTTAAATCATAAATACCCAATAATATTATACCACAGCTTTGCGGCTTCTGATTTGTAATTCAAGCCAACAGAGCGGTAATTCAAGCCAAGTCGATTGATTTTCCTTTCTCCATTTTGTAAAATATCAAATCATCAGCGCTCTATCGGAGGAAATCTATGAGAAAACGCTTCATCATGCTCCTGTTGGTCATTTACCTGTGTTCGGCTTTTTCCAACGCGAATGCCTTGAGCATGATGGATTATATTACCGGTCAGCAGGCTTTTCATGAAGCGGAGGACACTCAAAGTTCTTCCTTCCCGCCTGGTAAAGATGCAGCCTGGTCCATTTACTGGTATCTTTGCGGCAGTGATCTGGAGAGTTATTACGGCTGTGCCACGGATGATCTGAATGAAATGCTGGAAGCGAATCTCCCTGAAAATGTGCGGGTGGTGATTCAGACCGGCGGTACGGAGCAGTGGCAGAACGGCATGGTGGAAAGCGGCTGCATTGAGCGCTATGTATATGGAAGCAATGGCTTTGAATTTATCGAGCAGCAGCCCCAGGCCAACATGGGCGATGCGCAAACCCTGGCGGATTTTTTGCAGTTCTGCACGGAGAATTATCCGGCGGAGCGCACCATGGTCCTCTTCTGGAACCATGGCGGCGGCAGCGTTTCCGGCGCGGCTTTCGATGAAAACTATGGCTTTGATTCTCTGACTCTGGCGGAATTCTATCAGGCGTTTTCAAGCGTGTACGCTCTGTCCGAA
>JAFUPT010000047.1 GCA_017481065.1 Clostridia bacterium
AGAGCCTGATGAAGATGAATATGCTGGTGGGTAGGCGGAGATAGAGATTGCCCCGGAGCTGATGCTCCGGGGCCGTATTTCTTTGCCTGTTTGCCGGAGAAAAGCGAAAACGTTTTCGCTTTTGAGAGAGCAGGTACAGCAGATGCGACAGATTCAGCGCAGGATTGTAGAATTGGCTACAATGGTTCGTTGTAAACTGAAATACAATTCTGGCGCGTTTCTGTAACTTCTCCGGCGCGGCGGGCGTGGGTTTTACATAATCAGGTATGGTAAAACCGGGTTTGGAAAAGCATGCCAAAATCAGCTGCATAAAGAAGAAGCAATTCTTCAAAATGATCTTTAACACTACACCCTATTAAGTTAAACCCACGGGCCGCGCACGAAGGCCATTTTTCTTGGTTTGCTTCCTACCCATAAATGTGTTATGATTTAGAAAAGAGAGGCAAGGGTGGTAATGATAGGATGAACATGGAAAAATGGATCAAAGATCTGTATGATGCGAATGCAACGCGCATTTACCGTATTGCTGTCTATCTGCTCAGACAGAGCCTTGGCCATTCCGCAGATGCGCTGGATGTAGTACAGGAAGTATTCCTGCTGGCCGCACGCAGCGATATCCGCGATCATCCCAAGCCGGAGGGATGGCTGGTGGAGGCCACGAAGATGATATGCAGCCGCAAGGGCGCATGATATTCCGAATGCAACAGGAGATGGCACATACAGCCATCTCCTGTTGTACTTTCCATCACATGTGAATAAAAACATTCCCACATACGCACCGGAACCGTTGCACCTGCGTGCAGGTTCCGGCAGCGCCGCGCCGGAATCCGCTGGATTCGCGCGGGCTGGTCGCGCTAGCAAAGCGTTGCGTAGCGCGACTGCTATACATGCGTTGAGTCTCCCTTCATGCTTGAAATGGTTTTGAGGCGTCTCCGGCGGGTGCGAGCCGCCGGAAATGAGTTACAGGAAGTCATTCCGCCGCATCAGTTGCGGCGAAAATCAGCGATGTTGACAACCTTCGTTTTCTCCCGGGCAGCGAGAATCCCGGCGAGGGAATCAAGGGACACGGGCAGGGCGTCGACCGCCTGCGGCGCGTCGGTCGCCTCCAGCTCGTCCGGCTCGATGGCCATGTATGCGGCGCGCTCCATTGCGGAGAAGTGACGCGGTGCCCCCATGCCGGCAAGGATGGGGCCGTAGACTTCAAGCGCGAGGCGGGCGGCCTCCTGCTTCGTAATTTCCCCGTGGAGCTGCGCGGCAGCAGCTTCAAACTCGCGCCTGATCAATTTGAAGGTGGCAGGCTGGGTTTCAGCGCATTCCAGCGCTGCCAGCTTGGCCACCTGATGCAGCAGGTCACGCTGGGCCCTGCGCTGCTGCTCCGCCTTGCGTTCCTCCTCCTGCTGGACTTCCCCTGCGGCGCGCTGGGCTTCGGCCTGCTCTTCCTGCTGGCATTCGTAGATATTGCGGTAGGTATCTTCCCAGGTTTCCGGGTGCTGGCGCTCATAGCGGCGGTGGTTGAATTCGCCCCACTGGTCTTTCAGAATATCAAGACATCCGAAGGTTTCCACGGCCTGCGCTTCCAGCTGGGCGCGGCGTTCGGGGCTCATGCTGCGGCTGGTCTGTACATACTTTGCGCCCGGGCAGCCCAGCGCCGGATCGAGGTCACGGCTGCCGCTGCAATCGGTGTAGGGGTCAAACGTTCCCCAGGCGTACTGCCGGGTGATGTGGCTCACGATGGCGTCAACGGGGCCGTCCGTCCAGTGGATGGATACGGAGTTGCCGCCGGCGAAGCTGTCGCAGGTCACG
>JAFUPT010000048.1 GCA_017481065.1 Clostridia bacterium
CCTCACCCGTTCCCTTCCGCGCCTCAGCTCGCCAAAGCCTCGGCCCTTCCAGAAACCAGTCAGGCGTTTACTCTCTCAGAATCTGACTGTTCTTTTCTTAATCTACTTTATTCGCTGTATCGTTTTCAAGGATCGTTCGTCGCCGCTCCCTCAGTGGTGATCCGCTGTTCTCGCGACAACATGTGATATTATAGCAAACCTTCTCAAATCTGTCAAGCGTTTTTGGCAAGTTTATATGGAAATAACGTAGTTTCGGAGTTTCCGTCACAGATTTTTGAAATATCCGAACAATACTTTTGACACACTTTTGCCACGGCCGGAATATGCCGAACATTCCCGATTTTTGCCGCACGGATCATTCGCGGGCAATTTTTCCGGCAAAAATTCAAAAAAGGGGTTGACAAACATAAACTTTACGGATATAATCATGCCAATCCAAGAAATTCAAACCAGCGAGTAAGAGTAGTAGAGCGGAAAGCGACGTTTTCAGAGAGCCGCAGGCGGTGGGATTGCGGCAGCCGAGCCCGCGCGAATGGACTTACGAGGGCGGCCGAAAGCCGGTTTCATCCGGCAAGTAGCAACCGACGGGTACCGCGCCCGTTATCAGTGCGGCTCATATGTTCGTATGAGAATCGAGCGGATGTATTTTTACATCAACTTGGGTGGCACCGCAGGTTATCCTGTCCCAATTATCTGGGACAGGTTTTTTTATTCCTGATATTCCTGAATATAGCCCGAAGGGAGGCAGAAGCCATGAAACAGCTTGACCACCGATGGCGACGCTTAAACAAAACCCCAAACCAGCCTTCATTACAAACTACTTATATAAAAGGAGATAGAACCATGAAAAAGATGCTTTCCATTATTATCGCAGCCATCCTCATGCTGACCGCAGTTGCCTTCGCCGCCCCCACCATCGGCATCAACCAGTACGGCGAGCACGCCTCCCTCGATAATTGCCGCGAAGGCTTCATCCAGGGCCTGAAGGACCTGGGCCTCGTGGAAGGCGAGGATTTCGAAATCGCTTACCAGAACGCCGGCTTTGACAACGCCATCGCCACCCAGATCGGCCAGAACTTCTCCGCAACGAACGTGGCCGTCATGTGCGCCATCGCCACTCCCTCCGCGACCGCCTGCTATGCCGCCGCCGAGGACAAGGATATTCCCGTGGTCTTCACCGCAATCACCGATCCCGAGCAGGCCGGCCTCGTGGGCGGCAACATCACCGGCACCAGCGATAAGCTGCCCGTTGAAGCCCAGCTGGACCTGATCCGCAAGCTGCAGCCCGAAGCCAAGACCATCGGCATCCTCTACACCACCAGCGAGCCCAACTCCGTATCCGCCATCGCCGAATATGAAGAGAAGGCCCCCGCCTACGGCTTCACCATCGAGGCCCTCGGCGTGACCGCCCAGAGCGAAGTGACCCAGGCCGCCGACACCCTGATCGGCAAGGGCGTGGATTGCCTCTCCAACCTGACCGACAACAACGTGGTCGGCGTGCTCTCCTCCATCCTGGAAAAGACTGATGAAGCCGGCATCCCGATCTACGGCAGCGAGGTTGAGCAGGTGAAGCTGGGCTGCGTCGCCGCAGCGGGCATCGATTACTTCGCCCTCGGCCAGCAGACCGCAGCCCTCGCCGTGAAGATCCTCTCCGGCGAAGCCAGCGCTTACGACCTGCCCTATGAAACCATCTCCGAGTACGGCATCTATGTAAACAGCGAAGCCCTGGCCGCCTTCGGCATCGAGCTTCCCGCCGAAATCGCCGAGAAGGCCATCGAATCTGCAAACGCCTGATAATCGCAATACAACCACTATATTATAGTAACTTCAAGGCCGGCGGCTTCCTCGGAGGCTGCCGGCAGTCCCGCGAAATAAGGAGCAAACGCCATGAGCACCATCATCGATCTTCTCATCAGCACCGCGACCCAGGGCCTGATTTACGCCCTGCTGTCCTACGGCATTTTCATTACCTATAAGATACTGGATTTCCCGGACCTCACCGTGGACGGCTCCTTCCCCCTGGGCGCAGCCGTCGCCGCCGTGGCGCTGGTCAATGGCTGGGATCCCTATCTCACCCTGGTATTGGCAATGGCTGTCGGCGCGGTCGCCGGCTTCGTCACCGGCCTCATCCATGTGCGCCTCAAGGTGCGCGATTTGCTGGCGGGCATCATCACGATGACGGCGCTCTTCTCCATCAACCTGCAGATCGCGGGCTCCAACCTGGCCGTGGACCGCTCCTTTAAAACCATCTTCACCGGCGGCCCCGCCATGGCCCTCTTCGGCAATTTCACCCTGATGCAGCGCAAGCTCATCATCTCCCTGATCCTCGTGATCATCTTCAAGATCATCCTCGATCTCTTCTTCAAGACCAAGTGCGGCATGCTGCTGCGCGCCACGGGCAACAACCCCACCGTCGTCACCTCCCTGGCCGTGGACCAGGGCCGCATGAAGATCCTCGGCCTGGTGATCTCCAACGCCCTCGTATCCCTCTGCGGCGCGGTGGTCTGCCATGAACAGCGCTCCTTCTCCTCCACGATGGGCACCGGCCAGATGGTATTCGGCCTTGCCACCGTCATCATCGGCACCACGATCTTCAAGAAGCTCAGCTTCGTGAAGGGCACCACAGCCGTGGTGGTGGGCAGCATCGTGTATAAAATCTGCATCCAGGTGGCCATCAGCCTCGGCCTGCCGGCAAACCTTCTGAAGCTGGTCACGGCCGTGCTCTTCCTGGCAATCCTGGTCATCGGCAATCTGAACAAGGGGAAGGTGAAGGCACATGCTTGAGCTTAAGAATATTTCCAAGATTTACAACCAGGGCCTCGTTACCGAATCCTGCCTCTTCAAGGATTTCAACCTCAAGGTGGACGGCGGCGAATTCGTATCCATCGTGGGCAGCAACGGCAGCGGCAAAACCAGCATGCTGAACATCATCTGCGGCAGCATCCCCGTGGAGGGCGGCCAGGTGATCATCGATGGCCGGGACATCACCCGCTCCCCGGAACACCGCCGCTACGCTCGCATCGGCCGCATCTTCCAGAATCCGGCGCTGGGCACCTGCCCGGATCTCACCATGCTCGAAAACCTCTCCCTCGCAGATAACAAGGGCAAGCCCTTCGGCCTCGGCCGCGCGGTTTCCAAAAAGCGCGTGGAATTCTTCAGAGAGCAGCTCGCTTCCCTCCAGCTTGGCCTCGAGGATAAGCTGCACATCAAGATGGGCGCGCTCTCCGGCGGACAGCGGCAGGCTGTGGCGCTCCTGATGGTCACCCTCTCGCCCCTGGATTTCCTCATCCTCGATGAGCATACCGCCGCCCTCGATCCCCACACCGCCGATATCATCATGGAAATGACCGATCGAGTCGTCCGCGAAAAGAAGCTCACCGCCATGATGGTCACCCACAACCTGCGCTACGCCGTGGAGTACGGCTCCCGCATGCTCATGATGGACCGCGGCCACATCGTTTTCGACCGCGCCGGCGCGGACAAGCAGGCCACCAAGGTGGATGATATCCTCGAAATCTTCAACCGCATCTCCATCGAATGCGGCACCTGACGGGGACGCTGGGAGAACACCGGGAGAACGCTGGGGCTCTGCCCCAGACCCCGCCAAAGGGAATGATTCCCTTTGGAAACCTCACAAAAAAAGCACCCATAAGGGTGCTTTTTTAATTATTTCTGCAAATCGCGCCGCCAAACGCTTCTCCCTCATTTGACACAAAAAAGCCCCAAATTTCCGTGTTTCAGTTTCCTCTGCGCCGTTTATATAGGATTACGAAAAGAATTTTTCGCAAATAATACCATTTAGGAGGTACGAAACATGAAAAAGAGGCTCATCGCCGCGCTGCTCGCATTGACTCTCGCACTCGCCTTGCCCGCTGCCCTGGCCGCAGATACGCGCATTGAAAGCCTGGAATATAAAGGTTTTGGCGTAATCAAGGTGGAATTCACCCGCGAAACCCAGTGGAATCCCGGCGCGACCTTCACCCTGACCGACGGAAGCAATACCGCCGTCACCGCCACCCCCTTTGCCGGCGAGGATGAGGAAGCCTACCTCTACGCTCCCGACATCGCCGACGGCGCAGCCTACACCCTGCAGTTCACCCTCGGCGCTACCGACCAGACCATCCCCTTCACCGCCGATACCGCGCTGGACCACAGAATCAGCAAATCCGATGAAGTGACCGCCCGCGAGGACAAGGAAAAGTGCGATTTCTGCCGCACTCCCGGCCACGACGAGGATTTCTGCCCCGAACGCATCAACCCCGGCGACGTTCCCACCGATATCTCCGGCCTCGCCTGGTACTTTGATATCGACGAGCTCTGCGAGCGCTGCCGCGGCTTCGGCCACGACGATGAACGCTGCCCGAACTGACGGGGGGATGCCGGGAGTACGCTTAAGGGACTCCGTCCCTTAAGAATCCCTGCCAGGGGAAATGATTTCCCCTGGACCCCTCTGAATGCACTGCTGCGCAGTGCAGAAATAATATAAATCCCTGTCCCGCTCCGGGACAGGGATTTATTCTGAGGATTCTTAAGGGCATCATGCCCTTAAGCGAGGTTTCCAAAGGGGCAGTGCCCCTTTGGCAGGAGTCCAGAGGACAGCGTCCTCTGGTCAGAGCCCCCAACGTCTCTCCCAGCGCCGACCTCCAGCTTCTTCTTCATCAGGTACCTGTCCCTGCCGCCGTAAAATTCCCCGCGCATGTGCACCTCGAATCCCTGGGCGAGCAGGTTGTTCAGGCTGGGCGCATTCTGCGGGGACACGGTGACAAATCCCCATTCCGCGCCGAGCAGAACCGCCGCGCGCTCCCGCTCCCGTATGCAGAATTGCTGTATGCCGAGCCCCCGGTAGGCGGGATTCACAAAGGTCGTATCAAATACCACGCATTTCTCCGCAGGAAAGCCGAAATGCTCGCCGTGGTTGCCCTCGCAGGAGCGGTTGGCCACCATCTGGGTATAGGCCACAATTTCATTTCCATCCAGCAGGCATAGGCCGAAATCAAGTTCAATGGTTTCCAGCAGGTCCTCCCGGTCAATCAGCGCCAGCTGGCTGGGCTCGGGCATGGCCTCGGACACCCGCTGCTGCAGCGCCAGCACAGCGCCGATGTCCCCCGCTTCAATCCTGCGCACCAGCAGATGCTTTTCGCCCCGCCTCCCGGCAAAAACCGCCTCCCGGGGTTCAAAGGAAAGCTCCAGCGCCATGTTCCCGCCTCCTTCAAATTGGAATCTGCTTCCAGCATAGCAGATGCGCCTGCCGCTGTCAAGGAAGGTCAAAAATGTGCCGCCGTCATGATGGTGCTGAAAAAACTTTACAATATATACTTTCCAATTTGCCGAAAGTATCGTATAATAAAGAGGTATGAAAAAACAACCGTGCGCCTTCATGTGCCGCGGAATCAACGGAGGGAGAAATAACCATGGCTATCATCGATAAGATTAAGGCAAAAGCAAAGGCTGATGTGAAGCACATCGTGCTGCCCGAGGGCGACGAGCCCCGCACCGTGAAGGCTGCCGCCATCATCGCAGAGCAGGGTCTGGCAAAGCTGACTCTTCTGGGCAACCCCGATAAGATCAAGGAAGTCGCCGCAGGCGCCTGCCTGGACGGCATCAACATCATTGATCCCGAAACCAGCGAAAAGTGCGCCGAATACGCAGCCACCCTGTATGAGCTGCGCAAGGCCAAGGGCATGACCGAAGAAAAGGCCGCCGCCACTGTGAAGGATCCCATGTACTATGGCATCATGATGGTGAAGGCCGGCGAGGCAGACGGCCTGGTATCCGGCGCGATCCACTCCACCGGCGATATGCTCCGTCCCGCCCTGCAGATCATCAAGTCCAAGCCCGGCATCAAGACCGTGTCCTCCTGCTTCCTGATGGAGAGCCCGAACACCCAGTACGGCGACAACGGCATCATGATCTTCGCAGACTGCGCAGTCAACATTGATCCCGACGCAGAAGCCCTGGCAAACATCGCCCTGGGCGCCGCCGATTCCGCCCGCTCCCTGGCCGGCATCGAGCCCCGCGTAGCCATGCTTTCCTTCTCCACCATGGGTTCCGCCAAGCATGACCAGGTTACCAAGGTTCAGGAAGCCACCCGCATCGCAAAGGAAATGGCTCCCGACCTCATGCTCGACGGCGAACTGCAGCTGGACGCCGCCCTCGTTGAAAAGGTAGGCGCGCACAAGGCTCCCGGCAGCGCAGTTGCCGGCAAGGCCAAC
>JAFUPT010000049.1 GCA_017481065.1 Clostridia bacterium
GATCGCCGTATCTTTCGATTATGGCGTCCAGATCATCGTCCAGCACTTCGTTTTCACAGGAATCTCCGTTGCAGAAGTTCAGGAAATAAACGAAGTATTTATCTTCGCCGATGGGATATGCACCTACCGTATAGGCAAAGCCGCTGTTGTTCCAGCCGCCGGTTTCGCAGTGGTAGTAGTATTCGCCATCGTAGTCAAAACGGGTTTGGCTAAGGATGCTCTCATCAATGTCAGCTTCATAGAAGTAATCGTTGATGATCTCCAGAATGCGGTCATCGGATACCCGGCAGTTATTATCACCGGCGTATTCACCGTATTCATAGGCTTCATAGTCGTTGAACCACATGTGATCGTGAGCGAAATCCACAAGCTCTTCGCGACTGACGCGAGCGTCCACCCAGTCCATACCCACCTCCGTAAAGTTGGACAGGAACAGGTTCATGGCGTAGGTCTGATCATCATCCAGAGAAAGGGGTACAAAGTTCTGCGCAAGTGCAGAAGGAATCAGACACAGAAGCAGCATAACCAGGGTGACGATACGAAATTTCTTTTTCATTGGAATTCCTCCAAGCAAATCAGTTGTAAATTAGATGGCAAAAAGCGGGAAAAAGTTCCCGCTTTTTGCCATCATTCCACGATTTCGTAAGTCAAAAACGCCCACTTCAAATGCGTGCCCTCGTCGGTTGCCTCCGGCAGCAGGGCGCGGGCAACGCACAGCAATTCATCCTCATGCACATCCGTGCGCTGCAAAAAAGCGTAATCCCCGTCCAAACGTGCAACGGTATAATATCTCTCGTCCATAACGAATACTCCTTCGAAAAAACGCCCCCGTTCCGGGGGCGTTTTTTATGCTGGGGATTCTCAAGGGCATCATGCCCTTGAGCGGGGTCCGGGGCAGCGCCCCGGCAGGGTTCCAGGGGACAGAGTCCCTTGGCGTTCCCCCCGTCACTCGTCGAGGTCGAAATCTTCCTCGTCGTCCTCCTCGGGTTCCTCGAGGGTTACGAAGCTGGTGGTGGGTTCAACCTCAGTGCCGGAGAAGCTGGCGCGGATGGACTTTTCGATCTCCTCGAAGACATCGGGGTTATCGAGCAGGTAGCGGCGGGCATTTTCGCGGCCCTGGCCGATGCGCTCGCCGTTGTAGGAATAGTAAGCGCCGGATTTCTTGATCAGATCGCGCTCCACAGCCAGGTCCAGCAGTTCGCTGGAGCGGGAGATGCCCTCGCCATAGAGGATATCCACGATGCAGGATTTGAAGGGCGGCGCGACCTTGTTCTTCACAACCTTGATCTTGGTGCGGTTGCCGATCATTTCGGTGCCTTCCTTGATGGCCTCGCCCTTGCGGATATCGAGGCGCACGGAGGCATAGAACTTCAGGGCCTTGCCGCCGGTGGTGGTTTCGGGGTTGCCGTAAATCACGCCCACCTTTTCGCGCAGCTGGTTGATGAAGATGGCCACGGCATTGGTCTTGGAAATTACGCCTGCCAGCTTGCGCAGCGCCTGGGACATGAGGCGGGCCTGGAGGCCGACGTGGCTATCGCCCATATCGCCCTCAATTTCGGCCTTGGGAACCAGCGCGGCGACGGAGTCGATTACCACGATATCGATCGCGCCGGAGCGCACCAGCGCTTCGCAGATATCCAGCGCCTGTTCGCCGTTATCCGGCTGGGCAACATAGAGCTCATCGATATCCACGCCCAGCTTTTCGGCATATACCGGGTCCAGCGCATGCTCAGCATCGATGAATGCCGCGGTGCCACCCATCTTCTGCGCCTCGGCCACGCAATGCAGCGCAACCGTGGTCTTACCGGAGGATTCCGGCCCGTAGATTTCAATGATGCGGCCCTTCGGCAATCCGCCTACGCCCAGCGCAAAATCCAGCTGCAGGGAGCCGGTGGGGATTACCTCCACCTGCATCTTATCCGCGGCATCGCCCAGCTTCATTACGGAGCCCTTGCCGAAATCCTTCTCGATCTTGCCCAGCGCGATCTCCAGCGCCTTTTTGCGGTCATCGCCGAATTTCACGGTTGCCGCGCCCTTCGTGGCTTTCTTATCTGCTGCCATGTATATTTACCTCCGTGGGGAATTTGCTGAGCACATTATACCACACAAATCCCCCGATTACTATCGAACATATGTTTATTTTTTCTTGACGGCGCTTCCGTTAAAAACTCGTCTGGAAATGGGAAATGCTTGAATATCTGTAACGAACATGTTATACTTTAATATGTAATCGTCCGCTGGCAGCGGACAAAAATAAGGAGGAAACCATAGTGAAGAAATTGCTCGCAATCCTTCTGGCACTGGTTCTGGCACTGGGCTGCACCGCCTTCGCCGAGACCGTGAACCCCGACGACATCGCAGATACCATGACCTCCGCCGACGGCAAGTACGAAATCGCATTCGTTACCGACGTTGGCCAGCTGAAGGACAAATCCTTTAACCAGGGCACCTGGAACGGCGTGAAGCTGTATGCCAATGCCAACGGCCTGTCCTATAAGTACTACCAGCCCGCCAATGGCGACCAGGCTACCGATGATGACCGCTACGACGCCATGAAGGCAGCCGTGGACGGCGGCGCCAAGATCGTGGTTTGCGCAGGCTTCATGCAGGAAGCTGCACTGGCCAAGGCCGCAGGCGAATTCACCGATGTTAAGTTCGTCTTCATCGACGGCTATCCGATCGGCCTGGACAACGTTGCCCCCATCGCCTTCATGGAAGAGCAGAGCGGCTACTTCGCCGGCTATGCCGTTGTGAAGGATGGCTTCACCAAGCTGGGCTTCGCTGGTGGCGGCGGCGGCACCAACCCCGCATGCTGCCGCTTCGGCTATGGCTTCGCACAGGGCGCCAACGCTGCTGCTGCTGAGCTGGGCATCGAAGTTGAGCTGAAGTACTCCTGGCAGTACGGCGCTTCCTTCTCCGCTTCCCCCGAGCTGCAGACCATGGTTAAGGGCTGGTACGAGACCGGCACCGAAATCGTGTTCGCCTGCGGCGGCTCCATGTTTGCTTCCGTTGCCGCAGCAGCCGCTGAGAACGACGGCTATGTGGTAGGCGTTGACGTAGACCAGAGCTACGAATCCGACACCGTTGTTACCTCCGCCATGAAGGGCCTGGCTGCCGCTACCGAGTGGGCAATCACCAAGTTCTATGCAGGCGAATGGGCTGACATCGGCGGCGTAGCCACCAGCCTGGGCGCAAACGACGACGCAGTTGGCCTGCCCACCGATACCTGGGGCCTCGAAACCTTCACCGTTGAAGAGTACAACGCCCTGGTTGAGGCCGTGAAGGCCGGCACCCTGGTAATCGACGGCAATGCTCCCACCGAGGGCGCAATCGCTGATGTGGAATTCTCCAACGTAGTGATCGATTACATCTAATGGGAAAGCTGGGATTATGCCGGGGGACGGCGTTCCCCGGGTCCCTCTGTAAAAAAGGCACGCGAATGCGTGCCTTTAATTTATGAAGAAAAACGCGCCCGGAATGAGCGCGTTTTTCATTTGAAACGGGGCGCTGGAAGCCGCCGGCATTTTCCATCAGAAAATATCCAGGCTGCCCAATCTCATATTGCCCCAGAGGCGTTCCTCCCAGGTGAAGCCGGAATTCATGCCGGGATCATCGAGCACGATGAACTGGCCGATATCTTCGATGGTATCGAAATAATTGCTGCCGCCGCCGATGCGATCGGAGATGAGGGAGAGCTTCACCATATATTCGCCCGCGCCGAGCCCGGCGAGGGGGAAGCGGATATTATAGGAATATTCCTTGCCGGCTTCCACATCGAAGGGGCGGGTCTGGGTCATGCCGATGGGCGCAGCCACGCTGGTTTTGAGGATGAGGCGCAGGCGCACGTTTTTTTCCGTGAGGTTGGATTTGAAATGGATGGAAAATTCCATATCCTCATCCATCTGGTATTCCATGTTCAGGGAATTGAGCACGGTGAGCTTCAGCATGCGCATGGTTTCGCCGCGGTTGCGGGGGCGGGTCATGGAATTGAGATCGCGCACCACATCCCGGTTGCCGGCGCCGCCGTAGAGCTCGATGGCGCGCTCGGTGGTGCCATCGTAGAGGAGCTTGCCATGGTCCAGGAACAATGCCCGGCTGCACAGCTGGGACACGGTGCGCATGTTGTGGGAAACATAGAGCACGGCGCGGCCGCTGCGGGCCACATCGCTCATCTTGTTCAGGCACTTCTGCTGGAAGGTGAGATCGCCCACGGCGAGCACCTCATCGCAGACCAGGATATCCGGCGCAAGGTTGGCCGCCACGGCAAAGCCCAGCTTTACATACATACCGCTGGAATAGCGCTTCACCGGAGTATCGATGAATTTATCGATCTCGGAAAATTCCACGATTTCATCCATCTTCCGGCTGATTTCCTGGCGGCTCATGCCCAGGATTGCGCCGTTGAGATATACATTTTCCCGACCGGTGAGCTCGTAATGGAAGCCGGTGCCCACTTCGAGGAGGCTGGCCACACGGCCATGGATGCGGATTTCGCCGGTGGTGGGGGCGGTGATGCGGGAAATGAGCTTGAGCATGGTGCTCTTGCCCGCACCGTTGCGGCCGACCAGCGCCAGCGCATCGCCCCGGTCCACGGTGAAATTGATATCATCGAGCGCGAGGAAGGTTTCGCCATCCCGGCTGCCGTTCACGCCGATCTTGCGGTTGGGATCCTCCCTGCCCAGCTTGCGGGCGATCCAGCTGTTGATATCCCGGTAGAGATAGCGTCCGCCCAGCGAACCCAGGCGATACTGCTTGGATACATGATCGATTTCCAGTAATCTTTCAGACATATAAACCTCTTGATTCGTTTGAACGCCTTTTTCAGGAAAAGCGGATTCTTTCCCCGGGGGTTTTCGGGGGCCGCAGCCCCCGGATCAAAGATGCCGCAGGGCGACATGTGCGGCCGCAGGCTTCTTCCTTGCTGCGCGCAGGATTGGCCGCAAATTTTCAATTTGTAAATCCTGCGCTCCAACCAAAGAACGCAAGTTCTTTGGTTGAATTCACACGGTATCCATGAAGGTTTTTTCAACTTTCGAAAACAATACCACGCCCAGCAGGAACACCAGCACCGTCATTGCGATGGAGAGCCAGTAATAATTCATGTAATAGCAGGGCGTGCCGAGGAAGGCGGAGCGGAAGAGCTCGATGAGGGGCGTCATGGGGTTGAGCATGTAAACGCCCAGCAGCTGGGGAAACTTCTCGGCAATCATGGATGCGGGATAGGCCACGGGCGTGGCATACATCCAAAGGTGCACGCCGAAGCTCACCAGCAGGGCAAGATCGCGGTATTTCGTGGTCATGGAAGACACGATGATGCCGAAGCCCAGGCCCAGCATGGCCAGCTGGAGGAGCATCAGCGGCAGCATGGCGATCAGCTTCCAGTTGGGATGCACGATGGGATTGGGCTGCAGCGCGTAATACGCCACGATGCCGATAAACAGCGCAAACTGAACAAAGAAATTGATCAGCTGGCTGCAGGCCGTGGCGATGGGCACGCAGAGCCGGGGGAAATACACCTTGCCAAACAGGTTCCGGTTGGATATGAAGGTGTTTGATGTGGTAGTGAGGCAATTGGAGAAATACTGCCAGGCAATATTGCCGCCCATGTAAAACAGGAATTTGGGCATGCCATCGGTGGGCAGGCCCGCGATATTGCCGAAGATCACCGTGAAAATAATGGTGGTGAGCAGCGGCTGGATGATCACCCACGCCGGGCCGAGGATGGTTTGCTTGTAAATGAGGGTGAAATCCCGGCGCACCAGCGTCCAGATCAGGTCGCGGTAATGCCAGAGATCCTTCAGGTTGATATCAAACCAGCCGGTGCGGGGACGGATGCGGGTGGTCCAATAGCTGGCGGGATGGGATTTGGACATAAATATTCCTCCAAAGATAGATGAAAGGGATTGGACAATCCCTCCGACCCGCTGCGCGGGCCACCTCCCTTTGCACAAGGGAGGCTTCCGATGTGCGTTCAGCTCCCCGCATGCAGGGGCAGCCGTTACAATAACCGAAGGGAACATACACACACCCTTCCATTATTTATTTTATCATTTCCCGCCCGCTTATGCAAGTGCGGCGGGGAACTTGCCCCGGAGGAGGGAATCTGCTATAATACAGAATGAGAGAATATGCCGAAAGGATTTCCATACATGAAAACTCCCCAGACCCCCGAAAAATACCCGAAGCTGCAATTCCGCATTGATCTGGTGCTCACGGTGCTGTTTCTTGCGGCGCTCTTCTTCATGGGCGTGATGACGCTGGCCACCGATTTTGAAGGCATTTACAAGGCGGCGGTGAGCAAGACCCGCATATCCGGCTATCTGGACGAAGGCTGGGAGGAATCCTCCGCATGGGACAGGCTGAGCGCGCGGGTGCGCTCCGTGGATGATTATATCGCCGGAAACGTATATGGCGCGACCGAGCTGGGCTATTTCAATTCCAGCGTGCAATATGCCATGGGCAAGCGGCTGGTGAACACCGGCGCGAGCCAGATGCTCACCCTGAACAGCGGCCATCTCTACGACCTGCAGAACTATGTATCCATGGACAGCGCGGCGGCGGACATCCTGGCCATGCAGGAGACCGCCGGGGAGATTCCCTTCCTGTTTGTATACGAGCATCCCACCATCTATTCCGCGGACCAGCTGCCCGCGGGCTACGATATACTGGATTTTTCCGATGAAATCGCCGCGGAGATCACCGAAAAAACCGGCGCGCTGGGCATTCCCATGCTGGACAGCCGGGAAGTGCTGAACAACAGCGGGCTGGAGCTGGCCGATTACCTGCTCTATACCGACCAGCACTGGGCCACCCGGGCTTCCCTTGTGATGGCGCAGGAGATTGCTTCGGAGCTTTCCGCCATGACCGGGATCAACCTCACCCCGGAAAAGCTGGATATTTCCCAGTTTGAAACCGAGACTTTCGAGAAGCTCTTCCTCGGCAAATATGGCCAGCGCGTGGGCGCCGGCAATATCGATCCGGATGATATCACCATCTACTGGCCGAAGTATGAAACCAATATCACCCGCGTGACCAACTACCTGGGCGACATGAGCGAGCAGACCGGCCCCTTCCGGGACAGCGTGATCCGCTGGAAATACCTGGAGCCGGACGAGGGCAAAACCTACAACATCAAGGCATACTTTGATTATGGCCTCACCGAGAATTACGATATCTATTCCAATCCCGATGGCGCGCCCTGCACCATACTGCTCCTGAAGGATTCTTACAGCGCATCCATCGCCAGCTTCCTCTCCCTCGTGGCGGACGAGGTTTACGCCGTGGACCTGCGCCGCAGCGAGCTTTCCCTCGCCGAATGGATTGAAGAATGCAATCCCGACGCCGTGGTTGTATCTTACAGCATGCAGATGCTGCGGCAGGATGCATATGAATTCCAGTGAGGGAGAAAAACGTGCAATTCATATGAAAGATCAATTTGGAGATATACCGCTGCGTAGCAAGGGATATTGCCATAGATGATGTGGTCATCACAGAAAAGCAGATCAAGCATATATTTGAAGATCATCCGGAAAAGGAGCATGCAAATGTAATTGCCCGGTTGAAAGCCGCCATCCTGGAACCGGATTACATTCTGAAAGATGCTGCGCCGAGAACAGCCGTGGTATTCAAGCAATTTGTAGTGCAGGATGAGCGATATCGCATCATCCTGAAACTGGCGGCGGCAGATGACCCCATTCATCCCCTGAATTCCATCATCACCGCGTTTTATATCTCCGAAAAGAAATGGAACAAATCCCTGCGCAACAAAACCATACTTTACAAGCGCGGGGATTTATGATATAATCATGATACACAAAAGGGAGCTCTTGAGGTGGTAGATTTCGTGTCAACCACGCGCCCTCGCGGCCAAAAGAGATGCAGGGGAACGGCACGCCTGCCAAGAGCCCACGATACCCCGCCAGCGCTTGCCGGCGGGGTCTTTCTTTATAAATCATGAATCCAGAGCACAGCGCTCTGGATTCATGATTTATATTTTCCCCTCTGGAACAAACTTACTCCTCAGCGGCAGGCTTTTCAACCTTCTTCCATTCCTCCTCGGACATGCCGAGGTATTCGCGCCAGAGGCGGTTGGTGATGGCGTTTACGGAGGCTTCCTCCGCCTTGGCCCTGGCCTCCATCTCCGCGCGGCGGCCCTTGGGCACGCGGAATTTCACTTCATCGCAATTATTCTTCAGGTATTTTGCTGTTGCCTTCTGGTGGGCCTTACTTACCGGCATAATAAATCTCCTTATGTCAAGTTTAATATCACTGGGCTCAGTGATTTGTGCAAAGTGTCAATTGACTCACTGGGCTCAGTGATATATAATAGATATATAACTACGGGGGAGGCATTCTTCATGTCCGATAATTCAAAACTGCTTGATGAAGTTGACCGCTGCCATAGTCATATCCGCAATACACGGGCATTGATTCGCGCGATCTGCCATTCCTGGGATGAAAGCTACAGTTTTTATTCTTGCGTGATCCACAACGGAACCCCCGCTGCGGCCCAGGCTCTATATGACCTCGGCACAGCCATTTTCATGCTTCGGGATGCAATTATGGATTTTCCGCTGCTCCCCAATATGGAAAAATAGCGGAAGCCCTGCGCCGGCGCAAGGAAGAAATAATCAATTTCCCCCAGGTTTCTGATGAAGATATTCCAGATTCAGTATAGCATTTTTCAATGATTTAGGCAATGGGGAACAGCGGCGGGATATGGCGTACTGCCCTGCGGTTTTGTTTGCAGGCGCACACAGCTGCGTCGGTTTTTACAACCCCTCCGGCGCTGCGCGCCACCTCCCCTTGCACAGGGGAGGCGAAGGAAAGCGGAGCCGTAGGACGGTTTGCCCCATACCGCCGTAATTATACTTCCGTTCGCAGGCGCACACAGCTGCGCCGGTTTTTACAACCCCTCCGGCGCTGTGCGCCACCTCCCCTTGCACAGGGGAGGCGAGGGAAAGCGGAATCGTAGAACGATTTCCCTCATGCCACCGTAAAGTATACTTCCGTTTGCGGGCGCACACAACTGCGCCCGTCTTTACAACCCCTCCGGCGCTGCGCGCCACCTCCCCGTGCACAGGGGAGGCGAAGGAAAGCGGAATCGTAGAACGGTTTGCCTCATGCCGCCGTAATTATACTTCCGTTTGCGGGCGCACACAGCTGC
>JAFUPT010000050.1 GCA_017481065.1 Clostridia bacterium
CTCCTACCGCATGGATGCCTATTCGCCCACCCTGATCTCCATCGGCCAGACCGGCATGATCGGCAAGGGCAAGCGCAATGATGAAGTGGTCAACGCCATGAAGGAGCACGGCGCAATCTATTTCGGCGCCATCGGCGGCTGCGGCGCGCTGCTGAGCAAGTGCATCAAGAAGGCCGAAGTGATCGCCTACGAGGATCTCGGCGCGGAAGCCATCCGCAAGCTCGAGGTGGAGGATTTCCCCGTGGTCGTCATCATCGACAGCGAGGGCAACAACCTCTACGAATCCGGCAGGAAAGAGTATCTCAGCACTTTGTAATTCATACCGATTGATCGCGCGGCGGGATGTTTTGCATCCCGCCATATAACTGTTGTTTTATCTTTTCCCAGGCGCACATAGTGCGCCATACTGGGGGGTCCAGGGGGAATCATTCCCCCTGGCGGGGTTCCAAGGGGCGGAGCCCCTTGGCGTTCCCACGCCGTGAAAGGAGGTGTGCATATGTTCCGCTTCAATGTAAATCCCGATAGTGAAATACCCATCTACCGCCAGCTGGTGGACCAGATCAACGCGGCAATCCGCTCCGGTGCGATCCCCACGGGCACCCAGCTGCCCACCGTGCGGGAGATGGCCGAGCGCATGCACCTCTCCTGCGGTACGGTAAAGCGGGTGTACGATCGCCTGCAGGAAATGGGCGACATCGAAATGACCCGCCGGCGCGGTACCTTTGTAAAGTATGTGCGGGAGGACAGGGATAGCCGCAAGATGCAGGCCATGGCCGCCATCGACCGCATGATCAAGCAGCTCACGGATCTCAGCTTTTCCCCGGCGGAGATCGAAATCTTTTTGAACCTCAAGATGCGGGAATGGGGCCTGAAATGGTCCGGTATCCGCATCTCCATGGTGATGGATTGCCCGGAGCTGTCCAGCCGGCTGGAAAGACAGCTGAACCAGATCGGCAATGTGCGGGTGAGCATCTGTACGCCCAAGCAGCTGAGGGAATATCCATACAGCATCGATGAACAGTCCGACGTTATCCTCGCATCCCCGGCAGATGCCCAGCGGCTGGGCCCCATACTGCCGGATAACCGCAAGCTCATCCGCGTGGCAATGGCGCTGGAGCCGGAATGCGCGGCGCGGCTGGCAAGGCTTGAGGGCACTGTCGGCGTGCGCGGCGGCGAGGAATTCCTCGCGCTGGTGAAAACATGCCTGCCGGGGGATATGCATATCGTTCCAAGCACCGGCGGCGAGGATTTCACCATCGCGGCCCCGGGGGAGGAAGGCGCAATCTCCTTCGATTACGGCATCGATGCGGGTTCCATGCTCTATCTGGAGGAGCGTATCAACCGCATCCGGGATGAACGGCAGCTTCACCCCGGCGCGCTCAGCTTCTGATGGGCGTTTCGGTGATGGATGTGCTCCGGGCGCGGGATGCACGGGCGGAAAAGCAGAATATGCTCCGGGAAAAATACGGCTGCTGCGTGGTTTCCCTCACGATGAACATCGCCGGGGAAATCAAGCGGGATGAATGGATCGACCGCGCCTTCGGGGAAGGCTGTGTCCGGGTGGAGCAGCAGCTAAAATGGCACAATGCGCATGTGCTTGAAAGCATCCGAACCGTGGAGGAAACGGGCTGCGAATGCCTGTGGGCCGTGGATGGGAATGCGGAAAAGGTCAAGGGCTGGATGCTCGCCGTGGAGGAAATGGATGGCCTCGGCCGCCTTTTCGATGCGGATGTGATCGCCCCGGACGGCGCGCACCTGAGCCGGGGTTTGGAGCGCAAATGCCTGATCTGCGGGGATTCTGCGAAGGCTTGCGGCAGGAGCCGCAGGCACTCCGGGGAAGAGCTCTACTTCCGGGCGCGGAGCATCATCCGGGAACACTTCGAGCGGGAGCGCGCAGCCAGAATCGGCAAGTACGCCGAACAGGCGCTGCTGCTGGAGGCGCTGTGTACGCCCAAGCCCGGCCTCGTGGACCGGGAAAACAGCGGCGCGCACCGGGATATGGATGTTGCCAGCTTCGCCATGAGCGCTTCTGCGCTTCGGGATTACTTCGAAGCCTGCGCCCGCTGCGGCATGGCGGGAAGTGGCCTCGAAACCCTGCGGCTGCCGGGCAGGCGGGCCGAGGAAGAAATGCTGCGCGCCACCGGCGGCGCAAACACCCACAAGGGCGCGATCTTTTCGATGGGTATCCTCTGCTGCGCTGCGGCGATGGAGGGGGATATCTTCGAAAATGCCGCGCAGATCGCCGCGCCTGCCCTCGCGGAGCTCCATGAAGTGCGGCAGCCCGAAACTGCCGGGGAAAGGCAGTATGCCGAGGCCGGGCTCACCGGTGTGCGCGGAGAAGCCGCGGCGGGCTTTCCCTCGGTAAAAAACATCGCGCTCCCGGCGCTCAGGCGGGCGCTGGATGCGGGAAAATCCCTGAACGACGCGGGCCTTGCCGCCCTCATCCGCCTGATGGCGGAGGTGGAGGACAGCAATGTGCGCAAGCGCGGCGGCGAGGCGGGGCAGGAATTCGTCCGGCAGTCGGCAAAAAATGCCGGGCTGAACCACGATGAACTGCGCGCCATGAACGCTGCCTTTGTCCGGCGGAATCTGAGTCCCGGCGGCTGCGCGGATCTGCTGGCGGCAGCATACTTCCTATATCTACTGGAGAAAAAGCTATGAATGCACATCTGAAAAACATACTTTCCATGTTCATCTTCGGCACCATCGGCATCTTCCGCCGCTACCTGCCGCTGCCTTCCAGCCTCGTGGCCATGGCCCGCGGCGCGATCGGCATGGTTTTCCTGCTGGCGGTAATGGGCCTGATGAAGAAGAAGCTGGATATCGCCTCCATCAAGAAGAACCTGCCCAAGCTCTGCCTGTCCGGCGTGTGCCTGGGCGTCAACTGGATACTGCTCTTCGAGGCATACAACTACACCTCCGTGGCGACGGCTACGCTCTGCTATTACCTCGCCCCGATGTTCATCATCCTCGTCTCCCCGGCGCTTTTAAAGGAGAAGATCACCACCCGGAAGCTCGCCTGCGTGGGCGTGGCCCTCGTGGGCATGGTGTTCGTCTCGGGCGTGCTGGATGCGGGCATTTCCAGCATTGCCGAGCTCAAGGGCATCTTCCTCGGCCTTGCCGCTGCGGTGTTCTATGCCAGCGTGGTGCTGCTGAACAAAAAGACGGCCGGCATTCCCGCCAACGACCGCACCATCATGCAGCTGGGCGTGTCCGCCATCGTGCTGCTGCCTTATGTGCTGCTCACGGAAAATTTCGCGGAAATGTCGTTTACCCCCGGCGTCGTGGGCATGCTGATTGTGGTGGGCATTCTGCACACCGGCGTGGCCTATGCGCTGTACTTCGGCTCCCTGCGTGAGCTCAAGGCGCAGACCGCAGCCATCCTGAGCTACATCGATCCCGTTGTGGCCATCCTGCTGTCCGCGCTGCTTCTCAAGGAGAGCATGAGCCTGCTCAGCGGCGTCGGCGCGGTGCTGGTGCTGGGCAGCGCCATCGTGAGCGAACTGCCGGAGAAAGGAGCGCATAAGTGAGCATACTGCTTCTGGGCACGGGCGGAACCATCGCCTGCCTGCCGGGCCCGCAGGGCCTGGCCCCGGCCTACTGTGCAAAGGATCTGCTGGATTTTGTGGCTGCCGCCCATGATGATGTGGCCAGCCGCGATCTCTTCGCCCTCGATTCCTCCAACATGCAGCCGGAGGAGTGGCGCGTGATGGCGCAGGCCGTGCGGGATGCGGTGGGGGAGGGCTTCTCCGCCGTGGTCATCACCCACGGAACCGATACCCTCGCCTATACCGCCAGCATGCTTTCCTTCATGCTGCGGGGCATCCGTATTCCTGTGGTGCTCACCGGCTCCCAGTATCCCATCGCATATCCGGATTCCGATGGCAAGAGCAACCTCACCAATGCCCTCACTGCTGCCAGGGAGCTCCCCGGCGGCGTGTACATCTGCTTTGGCGACCGGGTTATCCTTGGCTGCCGCAGCGTGAAGGTGCGCTCCATGTCCCTGAACGCCTTCGAATCCATCAATTATCCCAATATCGGCGCCATCGCGCAGGGAAAGTATATTCCGCTGCACACCCCGCCGCAGCCGGATTCCTTTGATTACAACGATCATGTGGAATCCAATGTGGCGCTGGTGAAGCTCATTCCCGGCACCAGCCCCGCGCTCTTTGAAATGCTGCCGGATACCGGCTGCCGTGGCGTGGTGGTGGAGGCCTTCGGCCTCGGCGGCGTGCACAACATCCGCCGCAACCACACCGAAGCCATCGCCCGGCTGATTCAGAAGGGCATACCGGTGGTACTTACTACACAGTGCCTCTATGAATACAGCCGGCCGGATGTCTACGAGGTCAGCCATGCCCTCGCCGGCGGCGGTGTGATCTCCGCCCGGGATATGACCACCGAGGCCGCCGTCACCAAGCTCATGTGGGCGCTCGGCAGAACCGCCGATATGGATGAAGTTCGCAGCATCATGCAGCAGAATCTGTGCGGTGAGATCGAGTAGGGACGCTAGGGGGAACCTGGGGGCTGTCAGCCCCCAGCCCCCTGACCAAAGGGGATGATCCCCTTTGGAAACCTCAGTAAAGCGATGCTGCGCATCGCAGAAAAATATTCTGGCGCGCAAAGCGCGCCTTGCAGAGGGGTCCAGGGGAAATCATTTCCCCTGCCAGGGTCCGGGGCAGCGCCCCGGCGTTCCCCGTCTATCACCAAATCTAAGGAGAAAATATCGTGGGAAAATCCAATTTTGCGGTCTTCGTTGACCTTGAAAATGCCGGCGGCAAGGAGAGCATGCTGCTTTCCATCATCGAAAAGGTGAAAATCCGCGGCGATATATTGCTGGGAAAGGTCTATGGCTATACGGACCGCTATTCCAATTTGAAGCAGGTGCTGCTCTCCAACACCTTCCAGGTGGAACCCAGCCTGCGCTACGGCAAGAACCAGAAGAACAACCTCGACATCAAGCTGGTGATCGATGCGATGGAGGTGGCCTACACCAATCCGCTGATCGATAGCTTCTGCATCGTGTCCGGCGACAGCGATTACACGCCCCTCGTCGGCAAGCTCAAGAGCATGGGCAAATTCGTGCTGGGCATCTCCCGCTCGGAGGCGGCCAGCGGCATCTTCATCAATGCCTGCTCGGAATTTGTGTTCCTCGAATCTGTGGCGGCCAAGCAGCCGAAGCAGAAGCACAGGGATGAGCGCCAGAGCGACGGCGATCTGAATGCCCTGCTCTCCCAGGTGGAAACCATCGTGGAAGATCAGGAGCAGCAGCAGATGTACGCCAGCGAATTGAAGGATACCCTCATGCGCCTCAAGCCCGATTTTTCCGAGCGCAGCTACGGCTGCTCCACCTTCGGAAAACTCATCGCGCTGATCGCCTCCAAGTCCGAAAAGATCAAGAGCTGGACCGAACAATCTTCCCTGCTGATCGGCCTGAACGGCACGGATACCGAGCAGCCGAAGCTGGATAAATCCAACTGGATGCCCGCCTTCACCGCCGCCCTCGAGCGCTTCAAGAGCGAGGGATTCGAGCGCGTGAACCCGTCTATTTTGAAATCCACCATCCTCTCCGATTATCCCGGCTTTGAGGAGCGCCAGATCGGCTTCAAGCGCTTCTCCGATGTAATGAAGGCGCTGGAGAAGGAGGGCCACCTCGTGGTCGAAATGGATGAACAGCATACCATGCTTTTGAAAATCTGCTGAGCAATGTGGAGGGGGAGTATCTCCCCCTCCACTGCCGCCCCCTCCAGATTTTGCTGAAAACTGTGGTTTTCCGGGTGCAAAATCTGCAAGGAAGATATTTTTCCTCCAGCAAATGGGATTTGCCTCGGAAAAATATCCCCGTTGCCGCCATACACGCCGCCGGTAACGATTTAATAAGGCGCCGGCGTTTTGAAAAAGAACACTCACCATATGGTGAGTGTTCTTTTATTCCGCTTCCTCCCAGAACAGTTCATCAAGCGTTCTGTCCAGTGCCCTGCAGATTGCGATACACAGGCGGATGGTGGGATTGTATTCGCCCTTTTCGATGGCGTTTATGGTCTGGCGGGATACGCCTACGAGATCCGCCAACTGTTGTTGACTCAGGTCCTTCGCTGCCCGGGCGGATTTCATGCGCAGGTTCTTCATTCTGTATCCTCCGTCCGGCGCTCATAAATGCCGTGGCAGAGCATCATGATTCCCAGATACAGGCAAGCTGCGCCGGTGAGCAAGTTCACAGCGTTTAAGCTCAGCATGCCGCCTTCAATGATCGTTCCATCAAGAATATGCCCCAGCCCGAGGCAGATATTGATTGCACCGGAGGCGATGAATATGGCAATCAGCGCCTTCCTACGGGCGCGCAGGGTAAAATAGGCGTCCTTGATTACGCAGTAGGTGGTGAACACGCATATGGATGTCCACAATGCGATCATAGCGAGGGTGAACAGGCCGCACCAGGCCGCATCGAGTATCATCTCCGCGATGCCGCCGGTGATCAGCACGATCATCGCGGTGAAGTAGGCATATTTAAAGCCCGTGCCGCGGATGGCTTCCTGCCGCTCATCGTATTCGCAATCGCTTTTCTTTTTATTGATGATGCGCAGCACAATGCCGAAAACCAATACAATAGCCAGCCCACAGATAAAACCGACTATGTAAGCAGTGCTTTTCATTTTTTGTTTCCTCCTTGGATTTCTGATACATGCATTATAATCCCTAACATACAAAAAGTCAAGTATATTTGACAAAAAATATAAAATATTTTACTGGTGTTTCTTGGGAGTTTGCCGCTTCCGGATGCTGCATCCGAAATAATTAACAGAAATAACCCTGGGAACCATTGGAAATGCATCGTTTTGCACCAAAGTATAGCCTAAGATTTACACAGACACAATCTGACGCACAAAATCCACAAGTATAATATTTTGCAGTGAAGTTATACTTCCAAAGTTCCAAGGAGGAAATCAGAATGCAGAAGACTATTTGCAAGGTCGTTTACGATACCGAGGCAGCCGAGCTGGTTCATAAGTATACCTTCGGCAATTACGGCGATCCGGCTGGCTACGAGGAGATCCTCTTCCAGATGCCCGGCGGTCAGTATTTCGTATATGGCAATGGCGGCGAAGAATCCCCCTATGCTGAGGAGAAGATCACCCGCATCGCCAAGACCAAGGTTGAAGCATGGATTGAAGAGCACAAGTAATTCTCCATTTCAACTGCGAAAAAAACTGCACGCGCAAAGGCATGCAGTTTTTTTCTTTTCCCCTATGTTTACAAGCGCCGGAAACGGTGGTATAATAGATTGTGCAGTTTTTCAGTGAAGGGAGGAAGCGGCATGGCTGGCAGGAAGGCCGGAACCAAATCCGTAGCCCAGAATAAGCGCGCGCGCCATGATTACTTCGTCCTGGAAACCTGGGAGGCGGGCATCGAGCTCAAGGGCGCGGAGGTAAAATCCATGCGCATGGGCAAGTGCAACCTCAAGGATTGCTACGCGCAGGTCGTAAACGGCGAAATGCTGGTCTACGGCATGCATATCAGCCCCTATGAAAAGGGAAGCTATTACAATACCGATCCCATGCGTCCCAAGCGGCTGCTGATGCACAAGGCCGAAATCCGTAAGTGCCGCCAGCAGGTCATGGAGCAGGGCCTCGCCCTGATCCCCCTGCAGGTTTACCTGAAGGATGGCCGCATGAAGCTGGAGCTTGCGCTCTGCAAGGGCAAAAAGCTCTACGACAAGCGCGATGATATCGCCAAGCGCGATGCCAAGCGCGATATCGAGCGGTCGATGAAGGAGCGGTATTGAGGGGATGCTGAGGGTAGCGCTCTCAAAAAACGCTAGGAGAAAGTCTTTTTCCTGGCCACCTCAGAAAGACGCGCAATACGCGCCTATGGAAAGGTTTCCAAAGGGTATCATTCCCTTTGGCGGGGGTTTCAGGGAACAGCGTCCCCTGAATGCCTCTACCAATACACCGTGGGGCCGTACATGGTTTCGACGGGGGTACGGAAGGTCAGAGAAGCGAGCGGCAGCCCTGGACTGCCTAACAACGGGAACTTTAAATGAACTGACAACACTAACACTGTTGCTTACGCCGCTTAATGGCGTTCGTCGACCCTGAGCCTCCTGCGGCGCAGGCCATCGGCGTCATAAAGGCAGGGAACCAGCCGGCTTAAGCTTTGCGGCCGGTGGGATTTTATGAAGCTACTGAAGAAGGAATCCTGTCTGCGGGAGTCCTTCGGAGGGAATGTTAAAACACAGACTGCGCTCGGAGAAGCTCTGGTCGTCTGATCTTCGGACAGGGGTTCGACTCCCCTCGGCTCCACCACAAATGGGAAATCCGAACCTGATTCCGATAGGAAAAGGGTTTGGATTTTTCCTTTTTTAGAAAGCCGGGGCGGCGTTCATATGAATGATAGGGTGGGGAAGCGTATGGAAACAATAAAGTCATTGCAGAATGGGATTCATTCGGTGATTGGTTTGTAAGCGAACATGTGAGATATTCAACCATGTACCGGGAAAATCAATTCCAAATGATTGATGTTGTGGAAGGCGTACTGCGGAATATCGTTTTTGAAAGCTGAAAAAGCAGGCTTGAAGACAACACCAGCGTATTGCAACTGTTTTGCAAACGCATTTGAAGTGTATATAAAAGCACAGCTTGTTTATATTTTTCTGGACAGCTGTGTATCCACACTGTATAATACATATATCTGAATAACTCAAGGAGTGAATGATCATGCAGTATAATTTCTGGTTTGTAGTTGGTTCCCAGTTCCTCTATGGCCCTGAAGTGCTGGAAACCGTTGAGGCACGCGCAAAGGAGATGGCCGCAGAGCTCTCCAAGAAGCTGCCCTATCCGCTGGTTTACAAGGTAACCGCCAAGACCAACAAGGAAATTGCCGATATCGTGAAGGAAGCCAACTATGATGATACCTGCGCTGGCATCATCACCTGGTGTCATACCTTCTCTCCCTCCAAGATGTGGATCAATGGCCTGGCCAACCTCCAGAAGC
>JAFUPT010000051.1 GCA_017481065.1 Clostridia bacterium
ATACTGGACCGACGGCGGCCAGATGCCGCCGGAGAGCGTAAAGGGCATCACCGACCGCATCCCCGAGACCACTTACGAAGAATCCCAGCCCATGGATGAACAGGCCGCCATCGAAGCGGGTCTGCTGAACTACATCGGCAAGGATGTGGACGATGCATACATTGCCGCCGTGAAGAAGCTCAGCGTCAATCCCGAGCTCGCCAAGGAAGTGGGCGCGGACCTCAAGATCGTCTACACCCCCCTGCACGGCTCCGGCAATATCCCGGTTCGCCGCATCTTCGATGAGATTGGCATGAAGAACGTGTACGTCGTCAAGGAGCAGGAACTGCCGGATGGCAACTTCCCCACCGTGCGCGTGCCCAATCCCGAGGAGAAGGACGCCTTCAACCTTGCCCTTAAAATGCAGGCCGAAATCGGCGCGGACCTCTGCGTAGGCACCGACCCGGACTGCGACCGCGTGGGCATCGCCTGCATGACCGAAAACGGTCCCCGCCTGCTCAACGGCAACCAGATCGGCTGCGTGCTGCTGCACTACATCCTCTCCCAGAAGAAGGAGCGCGGCATCCTGCCCGAGAACGCCGCCGCCGTCACCACCATCGTATCCACCAACATGGCCGCCGCCATCGCCAAGTCCTTCGGCTGCAAGATGGTGGAAGTGCTCACCGGCTTCAAGTACATTGCCGAGCAGATCTACCTCTACGAAACCACCGGCTGCAACACCTTCCAGTTCGGCTTTGAGGAGTCCTTCGGCTACCTGTCCGGCACCGATGTGCGCGATAAGGACGGCGTAAACGCCTGCATGCTCATCGCAGAAGCTGCCTGCTGGTACAAGAAGAAGTACAACAAGACCCTCGTGGACGCCATCGATATGCTCTACCAGCAGTACGGCTACTACGGCGATAAGGTTGTTTCCTTCGTGTGCCCCGGCAAGGATGGCCTGGAGACCATGCAGAACCTGATGGCAAGCCTTCGCGAAAATCCGCCGAAGGAGTTCGCCGGCGCCAAGGTCGTCGCCCTGCGCGACTACCAGAAGAGCACCCGCGTGGAGGGCGACAAGGTGGAGGAAATCACCCTGCCCAAGTCCAACGTGCTCTACTTCGAGCTGGAAAACGATGCATGGATCTGCGTGCGTCCCTCCGGCACCGAGCCGAAGATCAAGCTGTATGTAAATGCCGTATCCGATGCATCCGAAAAGACCCAGGAAGCCCTGAAGGCTTACGCCGATGCAGCGGTTGAGGTGCTCAACAGCCGGATGTAACGGGGAGACGCTTAGGGGACGCTGTCCCCTAAGAACCCCTGCCAGGGGAAATGATTTCCCCTGGACCCCTCTGTATTGCGCTGCTGCGCAGCGCCGGAGGAAGAATGAAAGGCCCCCCTTTGCAAGGGGAGCTGCCCGAAGGGCTGAGGGGTTGTACCCAAAACAATCCCTCCGTCATCCCTCGGATGACACCTCCCTTTGCACAAGGGAGGCTTTTGGTTTTTTATAACCCGGCGATGCACAGCATCGCCTGCTGAGGGTTCCAAGGGGGATCACCCCCCTTGGCCGGGGGGCTGAGGGCTGGCAGCCCCCAGCGTCCCCTTCCCGAAAATCAATCTTTGGAGGACAAACCTATGAAACTTGGCGTTGTCGGCCTGCCGAATGTCGGCAAGAGCACGCTGTTTAATGCCATCACCTGCGCGGGCGCGCAGGCGGCAAACTATCCCTTCTGCACCATCGAGCCGAACACCGGCGTTGTCGCCGTGCCGGACAAGAGATTGGATGTACTGGCCGAGATGTACAATCCGGAGAAGTACACCCCCGCCACCCTGGAATTCGTGGACATCGCGGGCCTGGTTAAGGGCGCGAGCCGGGGCGAGGGCCTTGGCAATAAGTTCCTTTCCCATATCCGCGAGGTGGACGCCATCGTGCATGTTGTCCGCTGCTTCGAGGATGACAACGTAATCCATGTGGACGGCAGCGTGGACCCCGCCCGCGATATCGATGTAATCAATACCGAGCTGGTGCTGGCGGACATCGAAACCGTAACCAAGCGCGCCGAGAAGGCCGCCGCCATGCTGAAAAAGGGCGATAAGAAGTACGCCGTGGAGGCCGAAGCGGGCAAGATCCTGCTCGACCACCTGAACGAGGGTAAGCCCGCCCGCACCTGCAAGCTGGACGATGAACAGCTCTCCGTGGTGCACGATTGGTTCCTGCTCACCATGAAGAAGGTAATCTACGCCGCAAACATCGGTGAGGACAGCCTCTCCACCCCCGAGGAGGAGCTGGAGCTGGTGAAGCCGGTGCGCGAAATCGCCGAGAGCGAGGGCGCGCAGGTGCTGGTGATCTGCGCCCAGGTGGAAGAGGACATCAGCCAGATGGAGCCGGACGAGAAGGAAATGTTCCTGGAGGACATGGGCATCGGCCAGAGCGGCCTCGACCGCCTCGTTGTCCTCGGCTACAAGCTGCTGGGCCTGATCTCCTACCTCACCGCCGGCCCGCAGGAGGTGCGCGCATGGACCATCACCGATGGCACCAAGGCGCCCCAGGCCGCCGGCAAGATTCATTCCGACTTCGAGCGCGGCTTCATCCGTGCGGAGATCGTGCCCTATGAGGACCTCGTCCGCGAAGGCAGCATTGCCGCCTGCAAGGAAAAGGGCCTGGTTCGCTCCGAAGGCAAGGAATATGTGATGAAGGACGGCGATGTAACGCTGTTCCGTTTCAATGTCTGATATGCAGGAAAACCATAAGGAAGCGCCCGCGCCCGTCCGCCGGCCCACCCGGCTGCAGGCACTGGTGCTGTTCGCCATCGCTGCGCTGGCTCCCTTCGCGGAAAGCCTCTACGGCAAGCTGCTTCCGGCGATGGATGAAAATACCGCCAACCTCGTGCTGAACGCGCTGTATTACCTGGTATTTTTGGCGCTGCCGGTTTTCCTCTGCTTCCGCAGGGGGCCGGCAGGGCCGGAAAGCCTGCGCCCGAATCCCCTGCCCATATCATCGCTGCTCTCCATCGTGGCAGCGGCGCTGCTGTGCGTGTTTTTGGTGAACGATATCGTAATCCTCTGGTCCATTCCCTTCCAGAAGCTGGGCTTCAACCTGGATGTGTTCAGCATGCCGGTTCCCAACGACGCCAAGGGGCTCACCGTGTGCATACTCTATGCGGCGGTGCTGCCGGGCATCTGCGAGGAGCTGCTCTTCCGCGGCGCGATGCTGCCCGCCTTTGAGCAGGAGGGCACGAGGCGCGCCCGCTTTATCACCGCGCTGCTCTTTGCCCTGCTTCACGGCAACATCATCGGCCTGCCCACCCAGCTCCTGCTGGGCCTGATTCTGGCGGATATCGTGGTTTACAGCGATTCCATCTACGGCGGCATGATCTTCCACACCGCCTATAATGCGGCGCTGGTCATCATACAGTCCATCCAGCAGCGCGCGGCGGCGGATGCGGCGGCTTCTGCGGATTACCTCACCGCCATCGGCGGCATGGGCGGCGTGTTCAGCCTTTTGGTCAGCATTTTGATCACCGGACTCATGGTGCGCTTCTCGCTGGGCGTGCTGCGCTTCCGGGCAAGGCTGGATGGCCGGGAGATACGGCTGCCGGGGCAGAAGGCGCGCATGAACGGCACGGAAATTGGCGTGCTGGTCATAGGGCTCGCCCTCGTGGCGCTGCGCTACGCGCTGGTGACCTACACCATGCTCACAACCTGACAAAGGAGAAGCAAAATGAATGCTGTGATCCTGTGCGTGGGAAAGCTGAAGGAAAAGTGGCAGCAGGATGGCTGCGCGGAATACTTGAAGCGCCTCTCCCGCTACGGAAAATATGAAATCATCCAGCTGGACGATCTGCGCGAGCCGGACAACGCCAGTCCCGCCCAGATCAAACAGATCATCGATAAGGAGGGCAAGGCCCTGCTCGCCCGCATCAAGCCCACGGACCGGGTAGTTGCGCTCTGCGTGAAGGCTCCCGCGCCGGATTCTGTAAAGCTCTCCGAAACCATGCAGCAGTGGAGCGCGGATGGGCGGCGGATCGTGCTGGTGATCGGCGGCTCCAACGGCCTTTCCGATGAACTGATCGCCCGGGCGGACAACCGCCTCTCCTTCTCCAACCTCACCTTCCCCCACGGACTGATGCGCGTGATCCTGCTGGAGCAGCTCTACCGCGCCGAGCGGATCCGCACAGGGGAAAAGTACCATAAATGAGCGCTGGGAAACGCCCGGCTGGAACCCATTCAAGGGGCGATCCGCCCTTTGGAAACCCCGGAAAAAATAAATAATCGCAGCACCAGGGTCGGCAAGAATGACCCTGGTGTTGTTTTTTCTGCCACAGGGCTGCGGCGCTGCAATCCTGCGGGGAAAGTGGCTCCCGGCGCAAAGCCCCTGCGCCCTCCCCCATTATCTTTCCATAAAAAACCAATTTTCGCCGCATATAATGGAGGATTTTTTCATTCGCGCAGGGAAATTATGAAGTTGGATGATTATGACTATTGAGGAGTTTTTATCTGAATGAGACGTTTTATTTCGCTGGTATTGGTATTTGTGCTGGCATTGTGCTGCATTCCCGCATATGCGGAGGAGGCGGCAAATGAAAACCTGGTAACAAACGGCGATTTTTCCCTGCTGGATTCCAATGGCATGCCCGAGGGCTGGACGAAGGAAATGTGGCACACCGATGCGGGCGTGAGCATGCTCTCCGTGTCCGAAGATGGCTACGAGGGCAACTGCGCCGTGGTGACCAATGTGGACGCCAACGACGCCCGCTTTTCCCAGAAGATTTCCGTGGAACCGGACAGCCTGTACCGCTTCAGCTGCATGGTAAAGGCGGAAGATTGCGGCGCGGAGGGCTATGGCGCGACCATATCCTTTGAGGATTGCTTCACCTATTCCGAGGAAGTGCTGGACACGGATGGTCAGTGGCGGGAGCTCAGCGTCTATGGCCGCACGGGCAAAAAACAGGAGGAAGTAACGCTGTTCATCCGCGTGGGCGGCTACGGCAGCCTCGCCAGCGGCAGGGCGTATTTTGACAATGTTAGCGCCGTGAAGGTGGAAAATGCGCCGGAAAGCGCGGAAATTTTGCCGCTGAGCACGGTGGATTCCTCCTCAAACCAGTCCAGTGCAAGCACAGCCGATGCGGGCGAACCCAAGCGCAACACCGAGGCCTACCTGCTGATGGCGGCGCTCTATGTGCTGCTGGTGCTCGCCATTGCGCGGCGCTTCCCCCGCATCCGCCACGCAGGTTTCGATGGAAAAATCCTGCTCATCGCGGGCCTCGGCGCGGCATTTTTGCTCAGGATTGCCCTCGGCATGCTGGTGCGGGGCTATAACACGGATATCAACTGCTTCTCCGCATGGTCGGAGCGCATGTTTTCCAATGGACCCGGCAATTTCTATGCCCCGGATTACTTCTGCGATTACCCGCCGGGATATATGCTGCTGCTCTGGCCGGTAGCCGCGCTGCGGAACCTGCTGGGCCTCAGTTACCAGGGCGCCGGGCACCTGCTTTTGCTGAAATTTATCCCGATAGCCTGCGATATCCTGGGCGCGCTGCTGATCTGGAGATTTGCTGAAAAGAAGAAAATGAACAGCCGCATCGCGGCGGTGCTGGCGCTGCTCTACGCCTTCAACCCCGCCGCCATCATCGATACTGCGGCATGGGGCCAGATCGATTCCATCCTGGCGCTGCTGGTGGCCATCTGCGCGCTGCAGGCCGCGGAGGAGAAATATATCACCAGCCTCGTGGCCTTCGCCGCCGCGCTGCTGATCAAGCCCCAGGCGCTGCTCTTCGCGCCGCTGGGCCTGCTTGCCATCGCAGTGAACCTGGTCAAGGGGAAAAATGCGAAGAAAACCCGGGATTTCTGCATCGGCGTTGCCGCCGCGCTGGGCATGCTCTACCTCGCGGGCGCAATCTGCAATGGCTTTGAAGGCGGAATCCTCGGCCCGGTGCAGTGGCTCATCGAGCTCTATACAGGCACCCTGGGCAGCTATTCCTATATCACGGTAAACGCACTGAACCTCTACCAGATCCTGAACCTGAACTGGGCGGACACCTCCTCCCAGCCGGTATGGACCATCTTCGCATGGTGCATGTTCGGCGCGGCGTACATCTATTCTGCGGTGCTCTATGCCAAATCCCGGAAAAAGCAGCATATCCTGCTCACCGGCGCGCTGCTGCTGAGCCTGATTTACTGCTTCGGCCCGAAGATTCACGAGCGGTACATCTTCCCGGCGCTGCTCTTGCTGGCGCTGGCCTATGTATGCGATCGGGATAAGCGCATCCTAGGTTCCCTCACCATCATGACCGCTGTGACCGCCATGAACGAAATACTGGTGCTGCAGGGCGGCATGACGGAGGCGAACTACGGCCACCTGCAAGCCGGCGAACAATGGCTGAACGCAATGCTGAGCATGATCAACATCTGCACAGCGCTGTATTTGTGCTGGATTGCGCTGGATATTTGCGTGCTTGGCCATGTATACCGGCTGGAAAAGCCGGAGAAGGAACCCGTTTCCGCCCCGGATGCGCCGGACCACCGCCTGCACATCCGCCGCATGGATTGCATCCTGATGGCGGCGGTAACGCTGCTCTATGCCGGAATCGCCTTCTTTAACCTCGGCGCCGCCTCCGCCCCGCAGACCAGCTGGGTATCCAGCCAATCGGGCGAGCGCGTGACCTTCGACCTCGGCAGCGTCGAAACCTTCCGCCCCATCTACTACGGCGGCATCTGCAATTCCAATTTCACGGTGGAGCTCTCCAATGATGGCGAGACCTGGACGGAGCCGGTGTGGGCGAAGTACAACCAGGGCGAAATCTTCCGCTGGATCTATTTCGTGCCCCAGGATGATGCCGGCACGATCCTGCGGGAGGCCGAAGGCTTTGCCTGCGCCACGAATACCGAAAAATTTCCCATGCAGACCGCGCGCTACTTCCGCATCACTGCCGAGAGCGCGGGGCTGACTCTCTCTGAATTTGGCTTCTGGGATGAAAACGGCGAACTCCTGCCGGTTTCCATCTCCGAGCGCAGCGGTCAGTACCCGGAGACCGCCGTGGACCCCGAGCTGCTGATTGACGAGCAGGCGAGCGTGGCCGAAGTGCCGAGCTACTACAATTCCACCTATTTTGACGAGATTTACCACGCCCGCACGGCTTATGAGCTGAAGCACGGCATGTCCATCTACGAGTGGACCCATCCGCCGCTGGGCAAGCTGGTGATGATGCTGGGCATCGATCTCTTCGGCATGACCCCCTTCGGCTGGCGCTTCATGGGCGCGCTAGTGGGCGTATTGATGGTGCCGCTGATGTATCTGCTCGCCAAGCAGCTGACCAAATCCGCAAAGCTCAGCTTCATCGCCATGTGCCTGATGGCGCTGGACAGCATGCATTTCACCCAGACCCGCATCGCCACCATCGATTCTTACGCGGTATTCTGGATCATGCTGGAATACCTGTTCATGTTCCGCTACTTCCAGATGGACTGGAGCAAGGTGAAATTCTGGAAGACGCTCATCCCGCTGGGGCTCTGCGGCATTACCATGGGCGTGGCCTGCGCCACCAAATGGATCGGCATTTACTCGGCGGCGGGCCTGGCAATCATCTTCTTCTGGAAGCTCTGGCGCGAACTGCGCGCGATGCTGGCCCGGCGTGAATTCATGCAGGGCGCATCCCGGCAGTTCTGGCTGCGCGCGATCCTCACCTGCGCCTTCTGCCTGCTTTTCTTCATTATTATTCCGTTGGCCATCTACTATTTCAGCTACTACCGCCACTTCCTGGTGGATGGCATCGGCTCCTTCGGGGAGATGTTTTCCGGGGAATATGTAGAAAAGGTGGTGGATTTGCAGAAGCAAATCCTGGACTACCACGCGGGCCTCGGCGGCGATACCCATTATTTCCGCTCGCCCTGGTATCAGTGGCCGGTGATCTGGTGGCCGATGTGGTACTATTCCGGCGCAGATTATGTGGCCGGCGACATGGTTTCCTCCATCTCCTGCATGGGCAACCCGGCGGTATGGTGGACGGGGTTGCTTGCGCTGGTATTGATTCTCGTTTACTCCGCATGGAAGCGCAGGACCCCGAAGGCATGGCTGCTGGTGCTGATCGGCTTTGCCAGCCAGTTCCTGCCCTGGGTGCTGGTGCCCCGGAGCACCTTTATCTACCACTACTTCGCCAGCGTGCCCTTCATCATCCTCTGCACCGCGCTCTGCCTGCAGCGGCTGGAGAAGCGGAATGCGCAGGCCTTCAAGTGGGTCTCCGCCGGGCTGCTCGCCGCCGCGCTCGTGCTCTTTGCCGCCTTCTATCCGCTGGAATCCGGCATGACCGTGCCGCGCGCCTACGCGCAGTTCCTCAGGTGGTTCAAGTGGTATAATTTCTGACGCCAAGGGGCTCTGCCCCTTGGAACCCCGCTTAAGGCTCCGCTTTAAGAATCCGCCAGGGGAAATGATTTCCCCTGGCCCCCTCTGAAAGCAACGCGCAGCGTTGCTTACTGGGGTTTCCAAAGGGAATCATTCCCTTTGGCCAGGAGCTTGGGGGCTGGCAGCCCCCAAACGTTCCCAGCGTCCCCTTGCGCCTCCTCCCCCGACTACTACAAAAGGACGTGATCTCATGCTCGCCAGCCTCTCCAGCTGCGGTCTCAGCGGCATCGACGGCTTCCATGTAACCGTGGAAGTGAACCTCGCCATGGGCATGCCCATGTTTGAAATCGTGGGTTTGCCGGATGCTTCGGTGAAGGAATCCCGGGAGCGCGTGCGCGCGGCGCTGAAGAACAGCGGCTTCGAATTCCCCAACGGCAGGATCACGGTAAACCTCGCCCCGGCGGACCTGAAAAAGGAAGGCCCGGCTTACGACCTGCCCATCGCTCTGGGGCTGCTCGCCTGCCGGGGCACGGTTCCTGCGGAGGCGATGGAGGGCTGCTGCATCATCGGCGAACTTTCGCTGGACGGCAGCCTGCGCAGTGTGCGCGGCGCGCTGCCGATGGCGATCTTCGCCCGCAGCAGGGGGATGAAGCGGGTGCTCTTGCCGGAGGAAAACCTGGCTGAGGTGCAGTGCATCGAAGGCATTGAACTGCTGGGCGCAAATTCGCTCTTGCAGGCGGCGCGGCACTTCCGGGGCGAGGAGCTTATCTCCCCCGCGCCCGCGCAGGAATACCGCGAATTGCTGAGCAGGCGCAGCTTCCCGGTGGATTTTGCCCATGTGAAGGGGCAGAAGAGCGCCAAGCGCGCGCTGGAGATCGCGGCGGCGGGCGGCCACAACGTGCTGATGATCGGCCCGCCCGGCAGCGGCAAGACGCTGATGGCCCGCTGCATGCCCACGATTTTGCCCGATATGGACTTTACCGAGGCATTGGAGACCACCCGCATCCATTCCGTGGCCGGCATCGTGCCGCCCACGGGCCTGCTCACCGAGCGCCCCTTCCGCTCGCCCCACCACACCGCGAGCCATGCTTCGCTGGTGGGCGGCGGCCCGAACGCGCTGCCCGGCGAAATTTCCAAGGCCCACAACGGCGTGCTCTTCCTGGATGAACTGCCGGAATACCGCCGCGATGTGCTGGAAGCGCTGCGCCAGCCGCTGGAGGATGGCTTCGTGACCGTGACGAGAGTGAACGCCCAGTCCACCTATCCTTCGGAATTTGTGCTGGTGGGATCGATGAATCCCTGTCCCTGCGGCAACCTCGGCAGCCGCATCCGCCCCTGCAGATGCACGCCCAGCGCGATACGGAGATACTTAAACCGCGTTTCCGGGCCGCTGCTGGACAGGATTGACATGCACATCGAGGTGGAATCCATCCCGGCGGAGCGATTGAGCCAGGATACACCGGAGGAATCCTCCGATTCCATCCGCAAGCGGGTGGAGGCCGCCCGGGAAGTGCAGCGCAGGCGATATGAAAACGAGCCCGGCGGCATGCGCATCAATGCCCAGCTGAACGCAAGGAATTTAAACGCCGCCTGCGAAACCACCCCGGAGGCGCACAGCCTGCTGATGCTCAGCTGCGAAAAACTCAAGCTGTCCAACCGCGCCTACACCCGGATTCTCAAGGTGGCCCGCACCATCGCGGACCTCGGGGGCGAGGAAAAAATACAGGCGGAGCACATCTCCGAGGCTGTACAGTACAGGACGCTGGACAGGAAATACTGGGGGTAAGATATGAACCTGAGCACCATGGAGCAATACTGGATATGGCTCGGAAGCGTGGAGGGCATCGGTCCCAAGCGCTTCTACCAGCTGATCAGCTACTACGAGGACGCCCGCGCCGTTTGGGATAACGTGGGCGATGAGGGCATGAAATTCCTCGGCCCGGCAGTGCTGAAGAAGCTGAAGGAAGCCCGGGATGAGAGATACTTCTTCGAGCTTTTCCGCAGGCTGGAAAAATCCGGCATGCGGGTGGTGACCCGGCTGAGCGATGATTATCCCCCGCTGCTTGCAGATATTTTTGATCCGCCGAGCTCCCTATATGTGATCGGGGATGCGGACATCCGCGATGAACGCAGTTTCTCCATTGTGGGATCGCGCCGCTGCACGAGGGATGGCCAGCGCGCAGCCCGGGAATTTGCCGAGACGCTCGCCCGGGAGGATGTAGCCATCATCTCCGGCATGGCCCACGGCATCGATACCGCCGCCCATGAGGGCGCGCTGATCGGCATGGGCAGAACGATCGCAGTTCTGGGCTGCGGCGCAGACGTGATCTATCCCCCGGAGAATGAGGCGCTCTACCGCCGCATAATCGATAACGGCGGCGCAGTGATTTCCGAATATGCCCCGGGAACCCAGCCGAAGCCCGGCAACTTCCCCGCCCGCAACCGCATCATCAGCGGCATGGGCCAGGGCACGCTGATTGTAGAGGGCGCGGAGAAATCCGGCGCGATGATCACCGTGCGCAGCGCCACCGAGCAGAACCGGGATGTGTTCGCCGTGCCGGGCAGCATCTATTCTCCCCTGAGCGCAGCGCCGAACCGGCTGATTGTGGAGGGCGCGATTCCCGCCATTTCCGGCTGGGATATACTGGAACACTACCGCTGGGCGGCCCGCCCGAATGCGGACGAAGCGGCTCCCAAGGCCCGTATCGAACTGGACCCGGAGGATGACCAGATTGTAAAACCCCTGCTGGAACAGGAACTTTCCTTCGATGAACTGGCAAATCTGGTGGATTTTCCGATCGCAAAACTAAATTCCCACTTGACAATGTTGGAACTTCGGGGAATAATAGTTAAAGTGCCGGGTGGCTTGTACAGGGCATACCTGTGAACTGCCCGATCAAATCAAGATTCTTTGTGGTTTCTGAAACCACAGTACCCAACGGAGGAAACACATGGCAAACAAGCTCGTTATCGTTGAATCTCCCGCAAAGGCAAAAACCATTGGCAAATTCCTGGGCCGCGGCTACAAGGTGGAAGCCAGCCAGGGCCATGTGCGGGACATGCCGAAATCCCAGATCGGCGTAGACGTGGAGAACGGTTTTGAGCCGAAATATATCACCATCCGCGGCCGCGGCGAAATTCTGAACCGCATCCGCAAGGAAGCGCGCTCCGCTTCCAAGATCTACCTCGCGACGGACCCGGACCGCGAGGGCGAGGCCATTTCCTGGCACCTGGCAAATGTGCTGGGCATTGAGGAAGGCTCCGCATGCTGCATCGAATTCCACGAAGTCACCTCCAAGGCTGTGAAGGCGGCGGTGAAGAATCCCCGCGCCATCAATATGGACCTTGTAAACGCCCAGCAGGCGCGGCGCGTGCTGGACAGGCTGATCGGCTATAAGATCAGCCCGCTGCTGTGGAGGAAGATCAAGAAGGGCCTGAGCGCAGGCCGGGTGCAGTCCGTGGCCACGAAGATGATCTGCGACCGCGAGGAGGAGATCGATATCTTCGTTCCCGAGGAATTCTGGACCATCTCCGCCCCCTTTGCCATCGGCAAGGCAAAGGTAAACGCCCGCTTCACCGGCTTCGGCAGCGAAAAGACCGAGCTGCACAGCCGCGAGGAGGCGGAAAAGATTGTGGCATCCTGCGAGGACGCATCCTTCAAGGTGGCCGCCATCAAGAAGAGCGAGCGCAGGAAATATCCCGCCGCGCCCTTCACCACCTCAAATTTGCAGCAGGAGGCCAGCCGCAAGCTGGGCTTCACCACCCAGAAAACCATGCAGATTGCCCAGCAGCTCTATGAAGGCGTGGAAATCGCCGGCGAGGGCAGCCAGGGCTTGGTGACCTATATCCGTACCGACTCCACCCGCATCGCGGACGAGGCCATGGAGGCCGTGCGCGCCTTCATCGCCGAAAATTACGCGGCGGATTACCTGCCGGAGAAGCCCAACATCTACAAAACCCGCTCCTCCGCCCAGGACGCCCACGAGGCCATCCGCCCCACCGATATCCTGCGCAGGCCGGAGAGCGTGAAGGCAAGCCTCAGCCGCGACCAGTTCAAGCTCTACAAGCTGATCTACGAGCGCTTCGTATCCAGCCAGATGACCCCGGCAGTTTACGATACCCTGTCTGTGGACATCGATTCCGAAGCGGGCGCGCGCTTCCACTTCAACGCCCAGAAGCTGCGCTTTGCAGGCTTCACCGCCATCTACGAGGAGGGCCAGGACGATGCAGCCGAGGAGGCCAGCGTAAACAACCTGCCCGAGCTGGAGGAGGGCATGGAGGCCAAGCTGGGCGAAATCACCAGCGACCAGCACTTCACCCAGCCCCCGCCGCGCTACACCGAGGCGAGCCTCGTGCGCGCGCTGGAGGAGAAGGGCATCGGCCGCCCCTCCACCTACGCGCCCACCATCTCCACCATCATCAGCCGCGGCTATGTGGCCCGTGAAAACAAGCGCCTGATGCCCACGGAGCTGGGCAAGATCGTGAACGACCTGATGTGCCGGAACTTCCCGAACATCGTGGATATCACCTTCACCGCCGGCATGGAGGAAAACCTGGACGAGGTAGAGGCCGGCAGCGCCGAATGGCATGAAATCATCAAGGATTTCTACGGCCCCTTCGAAAAGACCCTGGAGGAAGCCGACAAGAACATTGAAAAGGTAGAAATCGAGGACCAGGTTTCCGATGTGCCCTGCGAAAAGTGCGGCGCAATGATGGTGTACAAGATGAGCCGCTACGGCAAATTCCTGGCCTGCCCCCGCTTCCCCGAGTGCCGCCACACCATGGCATTGCCGAAGAACATCGGCGTGCCCTGCCCGAAGTGCGGCGCAGAGCTGCTGGAGCGCATCAGCCGCAAGGGCCGCAAGTTCTACGGCTGCGAAAAATATCCGGAATGCGATTTCGTATCCTGGGATCGCCCTGTGAAGGAAAAATGCCCCGTATGCGGCGACCGCATGGTATTCAAGGCCGGCCCGAAGGAGACCTTCTTCCATGTATGCGTAAACGAAACCTGCCGCCATCGTGTGCAGGTGGAATTGGGTGGCAATGATGAATGACAGAGTAAGCATCGTCGGCGCGGGCCTGGCCGGCTGCGAGGCTGCATGGCAGCTGGTGCGCCGGGGCGTGCCCGTAAAACTGATCGATATGAAACCCGCGAAGTACAGCCCCGCCCACAAGAGCGAGGGCTTTGCGGAGCTGGTTTGCTCCAACTCCTTAAAGGCGGAGCAGATGACCAACGCATCTGGCCTTCTCAAGGCCGAGATGCGCGCGCTGGATGGCCTCATCCTCTCCTGCGCGGAAAAGAGCCGCGTTCCCGCCGGCGGCGCGCTGGCCGTGGACAGGCATATCTTCTCAAAGCTAATTACCGAAACCCTGAAAAACCATCCGCTGGTGGAGTTTGAAACCCAGGTGGTATCCCAAATTCCGGAAGGCCCCTGCATCATCGCCACCGGCCCGCTGACCGACCCGGCGCTCACCGAGGCGATCCAGAAGCTGCCCGGCGCAAAGGCGCTGCACTTCTTTGACGCCGCCGCGCCGATCGTGACCGCGGAATCCCTGAACATGGATAAGGTGTTCCGCGCCTCCCGCTACGACCGGGGCTCGGATTACCTGAACTGCCCCATGAGCGAGGAGGAATACAACGCCTTCTACGATGCGCTCATTTCCGCCGAGCTCGCCGAGCTTCATGATTTCGAGAAGAAGCTGGTATTCGAGGGTTGCCTGGCGGTGGAGATCCTGGCAGGGCGCGGCAGGCAGACGCTGGCCTTCGGCCCCCTCAAACCCGTGGGCTTGAAGGACCCCCGCACCGGCAGGGAGCCCTACGCCGTCGTACAGCTGCGGCAGGAAAATGAAGCAGGCACGCTCTACAACCTGGTGGGCTTCCAGACCCGGCTCAAGTGGGGCGAGCAGAAGCGGGTATTTTCCATGATTCCCGGCCTCGAAAACGCGGAATTTGCCCGCTACGGCGTGATGCACCGCAATACTTACCTGAACGGCCCGGATATGCTGCAAGGGAATTATGCCCTGAAGGGCAATCCCATGCTGCGGTTCGCGGGCCAGCTCTCCGGCGTGGAGGGTTACATGGAATCCACTGCCAGCGGCATGGTGGCGGCCATCGGCCTCTACTGCGCCATAAACGGCAAGCCCGAGCCGGATTTCACCGGCAAGACCATACTCGGCGCGCTTTCCCGCCATGTATCCACCCCCAGCGCCAATTTCCAGCCCATGAACGCCAATTACGGCATCCTGGAGCCGCTTGCTGAGCGCATCCGGGGCAAGCGCTTCCGCTATGAAAAGATGAGCGAGCGCGCCATAGAGACTCTGAACGAGGTGATCAAGACCTATGAGCTATAACAACGAAGCACGCAGTCCCTTCCGCGGCACCACCATCTGCGCCGTAATGCGAAACGGCGAAATCGCCCTCGCAGGCGACGGCCAGGTGACCATGGGTGAAAAGACCGTGATGAAGGGCACCGCCCGCAAGGTGCGCCGCATCTTCGGCGGCAAGGTGGTGATCGGCTTTGCAGGCTCCGTATCGGACGCCTTCGCCCTCACCGAGCGTTTTGAGGACAAGCTGACCCAGTTTTCCGGCAACCTGACCCGTGCCGCCGTGGAGCTGGCCCAGGATTGGCAGATGAACAAGACCGCCAAGCTGGAGGCCATGATGCTCTGCGCCGACAAAGACAACCTGCTGCTGGTATCCGGCACCGGCGAAGTGATCGAGCCGGACGACGGCGTGATCGCCATCGGCTCCGGCGGCAACTATGCCCTCGCCGCCGCCCGCGCCCTCTACCAGAATACCGAGCTCACCGCCCATGAAATCGCCCAGAAGGCGCTGAAGGTGGCCAGCGAAATCTGCGTTTATACCAACGATAATATTATTGTGGAAATCGTGTAAGCGGCAGTGGCGTGCCGCCACTGGCACTTGGCAGCGCACACAATGCGCAAAACAACGATCAACGCATTCGACATTCACTGCCATAAACGCAAGCAGTGAATGCCTGCTTCATCCCATCAATGACCCCGCGCTATTTTTATCCATAAAGGAGCCTATTCATGACTGAACTCACCCCCCGCGAGATCGTTCGCGAGCTGGACAGATATATCATCGGCCAGACCGACGCCAAGCGCGCCGTGGCAGTCGCCCTGCGCAACCGCTACCGCCGCGCCCAGCTTCCGGAGGAAATCCGCGAAGAAGTAACCCCCAAGAATATACTGATGATCGGCCCCACCGGCGTGGGCAAAACCGAAATTGCCCGCCGCCTGGCCAAGCTGGTGGACGCGCCCTTCATCAAGGTGGAAGCCACGAAGTTCACCGAGGTGGGCTATGTGGGCCGCGATGTGGAATCCATCATCCGCGATCTTGTGGAGGCCGCCATCCGCCTGGTGAAGGGCCAGCATTCCGCCCGGGTGCGCAACCGCGCCGAATGCGCCGTGGAAAACCGCCTGGTGGACCTGCTCTCCAATGCCCAGAAGCCCAAGAAGCCGGTGAACCCCATCGAAATCCTGCTGGGCAACAAGCCCAAGGAGCCTGAGCTCTCCGATTCCGAAAAGACCGCCCTCGCCATCCGCCAGGATGATGTGCGCACCCGCCTGCGCCGCGGCGAGCTGGAGCATGAAATCGTGGAGATCGAGGTGGAGGAGGTAAAGCCCCAAACTGAAATTCCCGGCATGGATATGAACATGAACGATGTGCTGGGCAACATCCTGCCGAAAAAGACCAAGCTGCGCAAGGTGGAAGTCCGCGAAGCCCGCAAGATCCTGCAGGCCGAGGAGGAAACCAACCTGATCGATATGGACGCGGTCTATTCCGAGGCCATTGAGCGCGCCGAGCAGAACGGCATCGTGTTCCTCGATGAAATCGACAAGGTTGCCGGACGCAGCGGCGGCAGCGGCCCCGACGTATCCCGCGAGGGCGTGCAGAGGGACATCCTGCCCATCGTGGAAGGCACCACCGTCAATACCAAGTACGGCCCGGTCAAGACTGACCACATCCTCTTCATCGCTGCGGGCGCAGTCCATGTGGCC
>JAFUPT010000014.1 GCA_017481065.1 Clostridia bacterium
CAAGGCAGCCGGCGCTGACCTGATCGCTGATGACGAGATCATCAAGAAGATCCAGGGCGGCTGGTTCGAGTTCGATGCTTGCGTTGCCACCCCCGACATGATGGGCGTCGTCGGCCGTCTGGGCCGCATCCTGGGCCCCAAGGGCCTGATGCCGAACCCGAAGTCCGGCAGCGTATCTCCTGACGTCAACCGCATGATCAGCGATATCAAGGCTGGTAAGGTTGAATACCGCGTCGATAAGACCGCTATCATCCACTGCCCCATCGGCAAGGCTTCCTTCGAAGCTGAGAAGCTGACTGAAAACCTGCGCACCCTGATGGAGGCCATCATCAAGGCCAAGCCGGCAGCTGCAAAGGGCGCTTACATCAAGTCCGCCGTGCTGTCTTCCACCATGGGCCCTGGTATCAAGCTCAATTCCCTGAAATTCTGATCTTTATAGATAGATTTTCCAAGCACCCGCTTTCGCGGGTGCTTGTTTTTTATAAGGGCGCTTGCTTATGCGGGCGTTGGCCTTGCTTTGGAGCATAAAAAGGCCCGGTGCTGCGCACCGGGCCGGATTTTTGGATTTTAGTCGCGGGAGAGGATGGTCTTTTCGGTTTCCGCATCGAAGAAATGGAGGCGGTTGACGTCGAAGCCCACGGTGATGTCGTCGCCGCCGCGGGAGATGGTGCGGGGGTCGACGCGGGCGATGAAGTTGCCCTCCTTGCCGTCTGCGGAGAGGTAGAGGTAGGTTTCGCTGCCCATCAGCTCCGTCATCTCCACATGGACATCCACGCAGGCGTCCGGATAGGCGGCGGTGAAGGCGGGCTCATCGTGGATGTTTTCGGGACGGATGCCCATATAAACTTCCTTGCCGATGTAGTCGCCGGTCATGCGCTGGATCTTGCCCGCGGGTACGAGGATGGAATTGTTGCCGAATACGGCGTACACGCCGTTGCCGCGCTTCTCCAGCTTTACCTTGAATACGTTCATCTGGGGCGTGCCGATGAAGCAGCCAACGAAGAGGTTTGCCGGGTAATCGTAGAGGTTCTGGGGGGTATCCGCCTGCTGCATGAAGCCATCCTTCATAACCACGATGCGGGAGCCCATGGTCATGGCCTCGGTCTGGTCGTGGGTTACATAGATGAAGGTGGTCTGCAGCTTCTGGTGCAGCTTGGTGATTTCGGATCTGGTCTGCACGCGCAGCTTGGCGTCCAGGTTGGAGAGGGGCTCGTCCATCAGGAAGACCTTGGGTTCGCGAACGATGGCGCGGCCCAGGGCGACGCGCTGCCTCTGGCCGCCGGAGAGGGCGGCGGGCTTGCGGTTGAGCAGGGCTTCGATGCCGAGGATCTTGGCCGCTTCCTTCACGCGCTTATCGATCTCTTCCTTGGGCATCTTCCTGAGCTTCAGGCCGAAGGCCATGTTGTTGTACACCGTCATATGCGGATAGAGGGCATAGCTCTGGAACACCATGGCGATATCCCTGTCTTTGGGCGGAACATTGTTCACCAGCTTGTCATCGATGTAGAGTTCGCCCTTGGTGATCTCTTCCAGGCCCGCGACCATGCGCAGGGTGGTGGACTTGCCGCAGCCGGACGGACCGACCAGCACGATAAATTCCTTATCCTCGATTTCAAGGTTGAAATCGGTTACAGCCACGAAATCCTCAGGCTTGCTGGGATACACCTTATAAATATTCCGAAGGGACAGACTTGCCATAATTTGCCTCCTCTAACAGAATCCACTTCTAATATTATAGCAGATCAGCGGAGATTTGAATATGGATTGAATTCACAAAAATAATGTTCGGCTTTTGGTGCTTTGAGGCAGGGCGCGCAAATACGATGGACGAGTTCTGACAAATGAGATAATTGGACATGAATTTGACGGCAATGCATCTTTTTCTGCCGGAGCCAAAAAGGATTTGGCGTTTGGACGGATTTGTATTATAATAGAAATGGTAGAGTATCAGCATAACGGAGGGATGGACAGCATGATGCAGATTCAGGCAATTTTCAACGCGATCGGGAATCTGTTTACCAGTCTCTTTGTCCATCCGGACTGGCGCAACATTCTGGATGTGGCCATCCTGACGGTATTGATTTACAACCTTTTGAAGCTGGTGCGCCACACGAGGGCGAATTCCCTGTTCAAGGGCATCATCTTCATCCTGCTTTTGGCGCTGCTATCCGATGCGCTGGAGATCAACGCGCTGAACTGGCTTTTGCAGCAGATCATCAGCGTGGGCGTTGTGGTGCTGGTAATCGTGTTCCAGCCGGAGCTGCGGCGCATGCTGGAGCAGCTGGGCCGGTCCAAAATTGCCAGGCAGGTTTTCGGGTCGCCGAAGCGAAGCCGCAATGTGCAGATGGAACAACATGTCATGGAAATCGTCAAAGCATTGAACGATATGTCCAGGAAGAAGATCGGCGCGCTGATCGTGATCGAGAGGTCCACGAAGCTGGGCGATGTGATCGATTCCGGCACGGTGGTGGACGCGGAGATTTCTTCCCAGCTGATTGAAAATATCTTTGAGCCGAATACCCCGCTGCACGACGGCGCGATGATCATCCGCGATGAGCGCATCGCCGCCGCGGCCTGCATACTGCAGCTCTCGGATGATTATTCCATCTCCCGCGAGCTGGGCACCCGCCACCGCGCGGCCATCGGCATCACCGAAACCACCGACGCCGTGGGTCTGATCGTATCCGAGGAGACGGGCATCATCTCCATGACCCGCGAGGGCAAGCTGACCCGCTACCTGGATACCAAATCCCTGAACATCCTTCTGACCGAACTCTTTACGCCGGACCGCACGCTGTCTTCCTGGCTGCTGCAGCCGACGGGAAAGGAGCAGAAGAATGAAAATTGATGTAAAAGGAATGCTTCTCAAGGGCTGGAATTGGGCGCGCAATGCCGTGCGCAGGTTCTGGAAGGTGCTCTCCAGAAGGTTCTGGATGAAGCTGCTTTCGCTGCTGCTGGCCATTCTGCTCTGGAATTATGTGGTGACCAGCAACCGGCTGATTACCCGCACCAAGACCCTGAACGGCCTGAGCGGCTATGTTACCAGCCAGTCCACCCTCACCACCTACGGACTCGCCCTGAAGGAGGACCCTGCGGAGCTGATCGACGATGTGAGCGTGCGCCTGGAGGTTTCCCAGGCGGATTTCAGCGCGGCATCGGCGGACAATGTGCAGGTGACGCTGGATCTTTCCAAGGTGCGCACCGCCGGCACCCAGGAGGTGCCGCTGAAGGCCACCACTTCTTACGGAAAAGTGGTGAGCATCTATCCTGACGCCGTGGCCCTCACCTTTGAAACCCTGGATAGCCGCGCCATTCCGGTGAACGCGGTGATCGGCGGCGAGAAGGAAGAGGATTACTGGTATGACATCGTGCGCACCAACCCCTCTACCATCACGGTAAGCGGCGCGGCTTCCACCGTGCGCAGCATCACCCAGGCCCGGGTTTCCACGGATGTGACCGGCGCAGAGGAATCCTATGTGCGCGCCGAGCCCTATGTGCTGCTGGACAGCAGCGGCCAGGAGGTTTCCCAGGCGATGCTTACCCGTTCCTCCACCTCCATCACGGTGATGGCGGATGTGTATCCCACCAAGGAGCTTCCCGTTTCCACGGCGATTGAAGATGTGATTTCCGGCCATCCGGCGGAGGGATACACCGTATCCGGCGTATCCGTGCAGCCGGAGAGCATCACCGTGGCTGCCGAGCAGGAGCTGCTGGATGATATTTCCGAGCTACTGATCGAGCCGGTTTCCGTGGAGGGGCTGAGCCAGAGCTTCACCGCCCGTGCGAAGATTTCCCTGCTTTCCGACTTTGAAAATGCTTCCGCCGAGCAGGTGTATGTGAATATCACCATCAGCGAGAAGAACATCAGCGAATGGATTGAGAATGCCCAGATCAGCTTTGTGGGCAAGGGTGAAAACCTGCAGCTGGAGTGGCAGAAGAACCCGGTGCGGGTGTATGTAACCGGTCCCCGGAGCCAGGTGGAAGCCATGAAGGCGGAGGGCATTGCCATAACTGTGGACCTGACCGGCCTCGGCGCGGGTACCCACAGCTGCGAGCTGCGCTTCCCGGCGGACCGCTATCCCGGCGTGACCTTTGAGCCGGAAACGCCCTCGATTTCCGTTAGCCTTACCGAAGCAGCGGCGGAATAACGCCGGCGCTGAAATACCTAGGAGGATTATTTTTCCATGACGCAGACGGGTTACTCCAACGCGGTTGTAAACGCCATGCTGGGCTGGCTCAAGGGGCTGGCCAGCTGGGTGTTGAAGCTGTTCAACCTCTCCGGCGGCTTTTCCCCGCTGAAGTTCCTGGCGGATAACTGGCTGCAGCTGCTCGTGTTTTTCCTGATCGTCGGCGTGGCGCTGGATTTGCTGATCTGGCTGATCCGCTGGCGGCCCCACTGGGTTTGGTTTCGGAAGAAGCGCGTTGTGATCAACGATAAAAACTTCTTCGCCCGGGAGAGATACATGGATGATGAGGACGATTGGGATGCGCCCCGGCGCAGCCAGGGCGTGCCCTCGAAGCCCAGGCGGGACTGGGAGGACAGCGATTTCGTGGTCCGCAGCTCCGCGAGCAAGCCCCAGCAGAAGCAGCAGCCGCCCAAGCGCAGCAGGGTGAAATCCATGCAGCTGGGCAAGGGCGTGGCCAAGCGGGAGCAGAAGGATGTGTTCCAGGATGATCTGTTCAACGTGAATGCCAAGCAGAAGTTTTCCGATAAATACGAGGATGAGGTTTTCAACGTATCCAACCTGCCGCGGCCGGTGCGCCGGGCAAAGCCGGATAGCCGGAAAGCCGCGAGGAAATAAGAAATTGAGCGCCGCAGGATATACGGCGCTCTTTGCATAGAAGGGAGCATATATTAATGAAGGATTTTGTTTACCAGCTGCCCACGAAGTTTGTGTTCGGCAGGGGTGCGGAGCAGAAGGTGGGCGCGGAGCTCGCAGCCTGCGGCGCGAAGAAGGTATTGATTCACTATGGCGGCGGATCGGCGGTGAAGAGCGGATTGGTCGGCAGGATCGAGGCGGATATCCGCGCCCATGGCATGGATGCAGTTCTCCTCGGCGGCGCGATGCCCAATCCCCGGGATGACAAGGTGTATGAGGGCATCGATCTGGTGCGCCGGGAAAACATTGATTTCATCCTGGCGGTGGGCGGCGGTTCCGCCATCGATTCCTCCAAGGCCATCGCCCATGGCAGCTGCTATTCCGGCGATTTCTGGGATTTCTTCTGCGGAAAAGCCGTTGTGGAGAAAACCATGCCCTTCGCGGCGGTGCTCACCATGTCTGCCGCAGGCAGCGAATCCAGCAACAGCTGCGTGATTACCCAGGCGGCCACGAAAACGAAGCGGGGCCTCACCACCGAATTCAACCGGCCGAGGATCGCCTTCATGAATCCGGAGCTGGCCATGACCGTGCCGAAATACCAGATTGCCAGCGGCGCGACGGATATCCTGGCCCACATCATGGAGCGATACTTCACCAGCGAAAGCGAAGTGGACCTCACCGACCGGCTCTGCGAGGCGGCCATGCAGGCGGTGGTTCGGGCGGCGCGGATTGCCGTGCGGGACCCCGGCAATTACGAGGCGCAGGCCCAGCTGATGTGGGGCAGCACCATTGCCCACAATGAGACCGTGAGCGTGGGCCGCGTGGGGGATTTCGGCGCGCACCAGATCGAGCATGAGCTCTCCGCACTCTATGATGTGGCCCATGGCGCGGGCCTTGCCGTTGTATTCCCGGCGTGGCTGCGCTTCCAGATGAAGAATCCCGGTCATGTGATGCGCATTGCCCAGTTCGGCTGCCGGGTCTACGGCGTGAGCATGAATTTTGAAAATCCCGCCGAGACGGCGCTGCGGGGCATCGAGGCCCACGAGGGCTTCCTTCGGGAGATCGGCATGCCCGTTACCCTGAAGGAGCTGGGCGCAAAGAGCGAGGATATTAAATACCTCGCCGTCCACACCAAGCGCAACCCCGGCACCGATGAGACCGGCCGCGCCTGGCCGATCAACGGAAGGGAAATTGAAGAAGTGCTCCGCATTGCGGACAGATAACGGGCTCCACGAAGCGTAGGTTGCGCCCTTCCCGGAAGCATGCTATGCTGGATGTGGAAGGGAGAGAAATATATGGATAATTATGTAACCGGCTCCGCCATCCGGCGGCTGCGCGAGCTGCGGGGCATGACCCAGACGGAGCTTGCGGACCGGATCGGCGTGAGCGCCAAGGCGGTTTCCAAGTGGGAGACCGCCCGCGGACTGCCGGATATTTCCCTGCTGCAGCCGCTGGCGCAGGCGCTGGGCGTATCCGTGATCGAGCTGATGAACGGCGAGCAGATCATCAACCGCAACCGGGCCTGCAACCTGCTGCGCTCGAAGATTTATGTGTGCCCCATCTGTGGAAACGTGGTGCACAGCGCCGGGGAGGCGCTGGTGGGCTGCTGCGGGATTACCCTGCTCGCACTGGAGGCGGAGGAGGCGGACGGGGACCACGAAGTTACCATCGAGGCCGTGGAGGATGAGCACTTCATCACCATCCATCACCCGATGACCAAGGAGCATTACATCTCCTTTGCCGCGCTTGTCACCGGCGACCGCTTCCAGATGGTGAAGCTCTATCCCGAGGGAAATGCCCAGCTGCGCCTGCAGCGGCGTGGACGGGGAGTGCTCTACTATTACTGCAACCGCCACGGGCTGTATAAGGTGAAGGTGTAGCCGGGGTTTGCTGTCCTCCGGACTCCTGCCAGGGGCGCTGCCCCTGGACCCCGCCAAAGGGACAGTGTCCCTTTGGAAACCCCAGAATAAAAATCGTCCCCGGAGCGGGGACGATTTTTGAATATTATCCTGCTGCGCAAAGTACTGCTTTCAATAGGGGTCAGGGGGAGGCTTTGGTTTCTCCCTATTTCATATATCAAAATACCGGCCTCGTTCCGAGACTGGTATTTATTCAAAGGTTTCCAAAGGAAATTATTCCCTTTGGAAGGGTGCAGGGACAGTGTCCCCTGAGCGTTCCCTCGAACGTCTCCCTCAGTCCATCATCTCGGCGATCTCTGCGGAGGTGAGGCCGGGCTGCAGGGCGCGGTTGATGCCGCCGGCGATCATGGTGGCGCAGTTTTTCACGATGGCGTCGATGTCCCGGGGGGTGACGATCAGGTTGCCGAGCTCAGTATCGAGAAGTTCGTGCTCCATAGCCTGCAGGGCCTCTTCGTGTTCCTGTTCGGAACTGCCGGCCAGCAGGGCGAAGGCGTCCTTGGCGAGGGTGGCGGCGTAGATCACGGTGGGCACGCCCACGGCGATCACCTCCACGCCGAGGGTATCCCGGGTGAGGGGCCTTCGGTGGTTGCCTACGCCGGAGCCGGGCTGGATGCCGGTGTTGGAGATCTGCACGGTGCAGCCGATGCGGGCGGAATCCCGGGCGGCGAGGCTATCGATGCAGAGCACTGCCCGGGGATGCAGCTTTCTGGCCAGGCTTTCCACCATTTCCACGGTTTCGATGCCTGTGACGCCCAGCACGCCGGGGGCAATGGCGCACACGCTGCGCAGGTTGGCGGCGGCATATTCGCTGGAGAGCATATGGCGGGTGACGAGGGTTTTATCCACGGCGGCGGGACCGAGGGAATCGGGGGTAACGTCCCGGTTGCCCAGGCCCACCACCAGCACAGGCGCGCCATCGGAGGGCTCCAGCAGGCGGGAGAGCTCCTCGCCCAGCAGGTTTGCCATGGCGATGCGGGCGTCCGGATCGTGCTCGCAGAGCAGGCGGCATTCCATGGTGAGATAGCTGCCGCAGGGCTTGCCCAGCTGGCGGGCGGCCTCCTCGGTGCGGATCAGCACTTCGCTCAGCTGGATATCGTTTTCTTCCCAGCGGTGCACATCCACGCCGGGCAGGGAAGGGTTTTCTCCGATGTTTTCCATGGCAAGATCGGTGCGTACAGAGGGCATAAAACCACCTCGAATCTGAAAAAATCGAGATTAGTTTACCCAAGTTTTTCAACAAAATGTATGTAAGGACTTGCAATTTGCGGCTTGCGGTGCTATAATACTAGATGCAATTTGCGTAGGGAGGTGAACAATTTGCCGAATATTAAGTCTGCCATCAAGCGCGTGAAGGTGACCCAGAAGAAGAACCTGCGCAACCGCATGATCAAGTCTGCTATGAAGACCCAGATCAA
>JAFUPT010000052.1 GCA_017481065.1 Clostridia bacterium
GTCAGGCCCCGCTCCAGGCGCTGCTTGTAGCATTCGGCGGTGAGCATGCGGTGTACGCTGAACAGCGCGCCCACATCGCGCAGGAAATCAATGTAGTTCAGGGTGCGCAGCCAATCGGCATTTTTCACTATCACGGCGCAGTTTTCCTTGGATTCATCGAAATCCAGGAAGCGCTCCATCTGCTTCTTGATCTTGGCCACATTGTTATCGATATCTTCCACGGTGAGAACCTTCCGCAGGTCGCTCTTGCCGCTGGGATCGCCGATCATGCCGGTGCCGCCGCCCATCAGCGCATAGGGCTTGTGGCCCGCCTTCTGCAAATGCGCCATGGCCATGATCGGAATATAATGGCCAATGTGCAGGGAATCGGCGGTCGGGTCGAAGCCGATGTAGAAGGGCACCATTTCGCTGTCAAAAGCCTTGATCAGATCCTCCTCAAAGGTAATCTGCTTCACAAAGCCGCGCTCTCTCAAGATTTCCAATGCGTTCATATCTGTATACTCCTAAAAGTTTATTGATGTGTGAGGGGGAGGCGCCAAAGGGACGCTGTCCCTTTGGAAACCCTGCCAGGGGAAATGATTTCCCCTGGACCCCTCTGTAAGCGGCGCAATGCGCCGCTGAATTTTTCCTTGCGATGCGCAGCATCGCTTTGCTGAGGATTCCAAAGGGGATCATCCCCTTTGGTCAGGGGTTTGGGGGCTGACAGCCCCCAACGTAGCCCCTGCGTACTTACCCCATCGCCGCAATCAGCCTGTCCATGCCCTCGTAGATCGTATCGACCTCCTGCATGGAGAAGTTCAGGCGCAGGGTGTTCAAGTGGCCGCCGTCGGGGTAGAAATGGGTGCCCGGCACGAATGCCACGTTCTTTTCAATGGCCCTGTTCAGAAGCGCCAGGGAATCCATGCCCTCGGGAAGCTCGGCCCATACAAAGAGGCCGCCCTCGGGTACGGTGTATTTGGTGCCGGCGGGCAGGCGCTTCATGCCCTCCAGCATGGCGTTCATCTGCTGGCGGTATTCGCCGCAGATGCGCTCGAGATGTCCCGGCAGCAGGCCGCGCTCCAGGTAAATCTGCACGATGGCCTGGGTGAGCATCGGGGAATGCACATCCGCCGATTGCTTGCCGATCACCATTTTGCGCAGCAGCTTGGCATCCGGCACAGCGGCCGCGCCCACGCGCAGGCCCGGGGATATGTACTTGGAGAAGCTGGACATGTACACCACCCAGCCCTCCTCATCAAAGGAGGAGATGGAGGGCAGCGCCTCTCCGGTGTAGCGCAGATCGCGGTAGGGATCATCCTCGGCGATGATGAAGCCGTATTTCGCTGCCATCTCCGCCAGCGCCTTCCGGCGGGAGAGCTCCAGCGTGCGGCCGGTGGGATTCTGGAAGGTGGGAATGATGTACATCATCTTGGGATGATGGGTTTTCACCAGCTCCTCCACGGCATCGATGATCACGCCGCCATCATCCATGGGCATATCGATGAGCTTTGCGCCATAGATGCGCATGGCCTGGATCGCGCCCAGGAAGGTGGGGCTCTCCACCAGGATCACATCGCCGGGATTGATGATGGCCTTCAAAAGCAGGTCAAACGCCTGGGAAGAGCCCTGCACCGGCAGGATATTTTCCCCCGTGCAGCGCACGCCCGCAGTGCTGCTCAGGTATTTGGCGGTCTCCTCCCGCAGGCCCGGCAGGCCCTCTGTGCCGCCGTACTGCAGGATGGAAGTGCCGTAGCGGTCGATGGCTTCCACCGCAATTTCCTTGATAATTTCCGGCTCCAGCGCCTTGTTGCTGGGGTTTCCGCCGGCAAAGGAGATCATGCCCGGCTTGCCAAGGAGCTTAAAAATATCGCGTATGGCGCTGCCGGTGATGTCCTTCATCTGGTTTGCAAAATATTCTTCGGAAAACCGCATATTGTATCACCTTCAAATGGCTTTTCTCAAAAATACCACAAGGAATGGGCAGTGTCAAGCCTGCGCATCCAGAAAATCATGAATCTCTACATATACCGGCTCCCGGCCAATGCCCGGCAGGAATTTATCGAAGAAATCCGAAGCCGCCATCGCCAGCGTGCAGGTGTTGTCGCAGGGATGGAAGGCTATTTTCGAAACATCCTTCAGCCCGGAATCCACCAGCAGGCTCACCTCACGATTTTCATCAAACATCAGCCCCATGGGGCTCACCGCCCCCGGATGCACCCTGAGAAGCCGCGCCATATGCTCCTCCCCGGCAAAGCTCAGCCGGGATGACCCCGCCTGCTTTGAAATATCCGAAGTTTTGAAGCGCGCCTCCGGGCGCACGAGGCAGAGATAGAAATTCTTTTTGTTCTTGGTCGTCAGGAAATAATTCTTCGCCGTCACGCTCAAGAGCTTTCCGTCCGTCTCCAGGCAATCCTGTATGGTGTAAACCGGCGGATGCTCCACATATTCGTAGGCGACGCCCAGCGCGTCCAGCCGGGCAAAGACCTCTCTCGCGGTATCCGTCACAGCAGCCTCAGATCCTTTCCGGTGAGCATCATCGCGGCGCAGCGGCTCCTGTCCAGCAGGCGGGATGCCACGCGCTCGCCGTAGGTCTCCTTGATCTGCATCGGGGAAAGGTTCGTGGCGATCACGGTGTGCCGCCGGGCCGCCATGCGCTCGTTCAGCAGGGTGAACAGGTATTCCACGGTCACGTTGCGCATCATGGGCTCGGAGCCGAGGTCGTCAATCAGCAGCAGCGGCACGGTGAGCAGCTGCTCGAAATCCATCTCGCCCTCGGAATTGCCCATGTGCTGCCGCCGCATGGCCTCAAACATGCGGAAGGCGGTCACGCGAATCGCGGCAAAGCCCCGGCTGGCAGCGCGCTCATAGATGCAGTTGAGCAGGAAGGTCTTCCCCAGGCCGCCGCTGCCGGTGAGCAGCAGGTTGTTGAAGCGGGTCTCCGGGAAGGAATCGGCGTAATCCTCGCAGAAGCGGCGCACGCTGGCCATCTGGCCGCGCTGGCCGTTCTCCTCCGGGAAGCGGCTGAGGTCAAACTTCGCAAAGCACTGCTCGTCGGTGCCGCTCATCGTGCCGTTTTCATACTGCATGATGCGCAGCCGGCTTTCAAAGCAATCGCAGAAGCGGGAGGGCGCATCCCCCACATAGGCCGTATCCCGGCATGCGGCGCAGCGGTACTGCATATCCAGGTAATTCTCCGGCAGTCCCGCAGCGGCGAGCCTGCGGCGAATCTCCCCGTTGTTGAAAATGCCGCGCTGCTTCATCTGCTCGGCGGCCTCCCGGCATGCCTCCGGATCGCTCATGGTCATGATGCGGCGCATGGTATCGAAGGCCAGGTCCCGGTTTTCATCCCGCAGGCGCTGGATTTCCGGGTCGATGCGGCCCGCCTCGGCAATGCGCTTATCCAGCTCCATGCTGTTGCGGGTGCGCTGGGCCTGGTATTCCTCCAGCAGTTCACGGATGCAGTCCGCCTTGGTCATTGCTGCTCGCCTCCCTCGCCGTAATCCTTCGCGGGATCATAAAAGATATCCTTGAAATCATCCTCGGTGTAATCATGCTGCTGATAATTCTGCCTGGCAGCCTTCTCCGGCGCCTTCGCCGCAGCCCGGCTGTGATCCTCCCGCGCAGCCTCCAGCGTGGAAATATTGCTCTTTTCCCACTCAGAGAGCAGCTTTTCCATGTAAGGAATCGGCTTGCCCTTTCCGTTGGCACACTCCGCCGCAAAGGAGAGGATTTCCGCAGAAAACCTGTCCTTCCAGCCCTCATATTTCCCCACATCATCGTTGCTCGGGGAACGGCTGAGCCCAGCTGTTTGCATCAGGCGCTTCATTTCCAGGTATGCCTGCTTCTTGTTTGCGAGATAGATTTCCGCCCGGGCAAGGCTGCGGGCGTTGTTTTCCGCCCACTCGCCCAGCATTTCCTCCAGCTTCACAAAGCTGTGCCAGTTCTTTCCGGCGCATCTCTTTGCGGCCAGAAGGATGGTTTCCCTTTCGAAGCCCTCCTCCAGCCACCGCTTGTAAACCTTCACCTGCTCCGCCGTGGGAACGGCGTTTCTCGGGTTCAGCTCCTTCATGATGCCCTTGAGCTCGGCATAGCGCGCATCATCTTCCCCGCTCTCCACCCGGGCGCGCAGAATGGCATCCAGGTATGCAATCGAGGGGCTGCGGGATTTCGTGGTCAGCGCGCAGGCGGCCACCACATCCTCCTCCGTCAGCTTCCATTCGCTGATCCACCTGCGCACGCAGTCCAGCTCGTTCATGGTGGGCTTGCGGCTCATGGAAAACTGCTTCATCACCCGGTTCGCCATGGAATACACGCCCTCATCATAGGAAATGGCGCGCTCCACATCCTCCAGGGTCTTGATTCCCCGCTCAGCCCAGTCCGCAGCGCGCTTGTCCGCCCGCTTGAATACGGAGGCCGGCTGCTTTCCGCCGTGCTGCAATTCATATTCCAGCAGTTTGAGCACCGCATCCTGGCTAAAGCCCAGCACGTTCAGCCAATCGCTTGCCATTTCATACTGGCTGGGATGCAAAAGCTGCGATCCGAAAAGATCCTGCATATTCGCATTGAATTCCCGGTATTTGTAGTAATCCCGGTCCATCTCTGTCTGCACCGCGCCCACCTTCAGGGGACGGATGGCGTAGGTGGGCGGCCGGTCCGTAAGCCGCTCCACCAGCCCCTGCCGCTCCCAATAGGAAAAGGCGTTGAACACCGCGTCCTCATCCATGCGCAGCGCCCGGGCCACATCGCCGATTTCCCCGCCCAGCTCCGGATGCAGGCACAGCATGCGCGCATAGAGATACACGCGCAGGAAGCCATCCGGCGCGGTGGGCAGATATTCCAGCAGGAACATATTTTCAATGGGGGTCACATCAAACATCGCGGCCCCTTCGCTGAAGCTGCAAAACGGCATATTATTCCCTCTTTCGCATAGGTAGTTTTATCATATCATAAAATGAAAAGAATTACAACGCCGCAGCCGCTGCACAGAAAAATCGCCAAATCTCAATCTTCCCTGCGCTTGCGAAAAGGAAAAATCCATGCTAAAATAGCCCCGTCGTGTAGCAGGAGATGCGTAAATCCAGATCGGATTTGCGCATCTCCTCTTTTTATTTGCCAGAAAACAGGAGGAAAACCAACCATGGAACACAGCGCAAACCAATCCTTTCTCGCCAGCGACCGCCTCGGCAGGCTCATGGGCAAGTATGCCGTACCCTGCATCATTTCCCTGCTCGTTGGCGCGCTCTACAACATCGTAGACCAGATCTTCATCGCCAACGCATCCTATCTCGGCTCCTACGGCAACGCCGCAAACACCGTGGTCTATCCCCTCACCGTGATCGCCCTGGCCATCGCGGTAATGATCGGCGATGGCTGCTGCGCCTTCGTGAGCCTCTCCCTGGGCAAGGGTGAAGCCGCCTCCGCGAAAAAGAGCGTGGGCAGCGCCGTGGTGATGACCATCATCTCCAGCCTCATCCTCACCGCCCTCTACCTGCTCTTCCAGGATCAGATCATCACCATCTTCGGCGGCAATGTAAATGAAGAAACCTTCCGCTGCTCCAAGGAATATTTCCTGTGGATTTCCCTCGGCATTCCCTTTTACATGTTCGGCCAGGCCATGAACCCGGTGATCCGCGCCGACGGCAGCCCGAAGTTTGCCATGGTTTCCACCCTCGCGGGCGCAGTCACCAACATCATCCTCGATCCCATCATGATCTATACCTTCCACTGGGGCATGATGGGCGCGGCCATCGCCACCGTGCTGGGCCAGATGGTCACCGCCGCCTCCGCCGTGTGGTACCTGCTGCACATGAAGGCCGTGAAGCCCGCCGCTTCCGATTTCCGCCCGGCAAAGAAAATCATGTCCCGCACCCTAATCCTCGGCCTCTGCAGCTTCCTCTCCCAGATTTCCCTGGTTGCCGCCATGGCCGCCATCAACAACATGATCCGCAAGTACGGCGCGCTGGATTCCGTGTTCTCCCAGCCGGAGTATGCCCAGATCCCCATGGCCGTGGTGGGCATCGTGATGAAATTCTTCCAGATCGTGATCTCCATCGTGGTTGGCATGGCCGCAGGCTGCATTCCCATCGTGGGCTACAACATGGGCGCGAACCTGAAGCTGCGGGTGAAGAAGCTCTTCCTCATGCTCCTCGCCGCCGAAGCCATCGTGGGCGCAGTGGCCCTCGTGATCGTGGAATGCTTCCCCGGCCAGCTGATCTCCATCTTCGGCGCGGCCAACGAAAGCATCCACTACACCACCTTCGCCGTGCGCGCCTTCCGCATCTACCTGTGCATGATGGTATTCGCCTGCGTAAACAAGGCGGCCTTCATCTTCCTGCAGGCCATGGGCAAGGCGGCGGCCTCCACCGCCCTCTCCATGGTGCGCGAAATTGTGTTCGGCGTGGGCTTCGCGCTGCTGCTGCCGGTCTTCTTCGGCCTGGACGGCGTGCTCTATTCCATGCCCGTGTCCGATGTCCTCACCTTCATCATCTCCGCAATCATCATCGCCTCCACCTGCCGCCAGCTCTCCCGCGCTACTTGAAAACGCAACATTGCTATGGTATCCTTTCCTACATAATTCGGAGGTGATCCCATGAAAACAGGCATCGTACTCGAAGGCGGCGCCATGCGCGGACTCTTCACCGCGGGTGCAATCGATGTGCTGATGGAAAATGGCATTGAATTCCACGGCATGGCAGGCGTATCCGCAGGCGCGTGCTTCGGCTGCAACTATAAATCCCGGCAGATCGGCCGCGCGCTGCGCTACAACCTGAAATACTGCCGCGATCCCCGCTATTGCAGCCTGCGCTCCCTGGTCACCACCGGCGATCTCTACGGCGCGGATTTCTGCTACCGGGAGATTCCGGAGGTGCTGGACCCCTTCGATATCGAGGCCTACCGCGCCAATCCCATGGCCTTCTACGCCGTGTGCACCGATGTGCAGACCGGCGAGGCTGTGCTCCACCGCTGCGATCTCGGCAACGGCGAGGATCTTAACTGGTTCCGCGCCTCCGCTTCCATGCCCATGGTCTCCCGGGTGGTGGAAATCAATGGCCGGGGCTATCTCGATGGCGGCGTCGCCGATTCCATCCCCCTCAAGCGCTTTGAGGAGATGGGCTATGGCAAAAACCTGGTCGTGCTCACCCAGCCGGAGGGCTTTGTCAAGCATAAGAGCCGGGCCTTCCCCCTGATGCGGCTCATGCTCAAAAAGTACCCGGCAATGCTCCGCGCCATGGAGCAGCGCCCCGAAAAATACAATGAAACCCTCGCCTATATCCGCTCCCGGGAGGCCGCAGGCGCCGCCCTCGTGCTCCGCCCGGATTTTCCCCTGCCCGTGCGCCGCACCGAGCATGATCCCGCGAAGCTGCAGGCCTGCTACGACCATGGCCGCGAGGTTGCGCTGCGGCGCCTCGGGGAGATACGGGAGTTCCTTCAGTAAGGGGA
>JAFUPT010000053.1 GCA_017481065.1 Clostridia bacterium
CCCCTCTCCGGGCAACGCTTCGCGTTGCAATAAGCAATCTCAACATCTTCCTCTGACAGGACGGATGCCTTGAAGAAGAGGAGAAAGCCCCAATTTCTTCCCCCGGCGATGCGTAGCGCTGAAGGAATTGTTTTTCATCGTTATTCCGGCAACGCGCAGCGTTGCCTGCTGAGGGTTCTCAGGGGAATCATTCCCCTGAGCAGGGGTTTCAGGGGACAGCGTCCCCTGCCGTTCTCCTTCATCGTCTACCCCTTCATCGTCTACCCCCTTACCGTTCGCCCCCGACCGCCTTCCACGGCGCATAATCTTAGATTTGGATGTGAATAATATGATTGAAATGGAAGTCTTCAAGCAGGACCTTGCTGCCGTTCGAAGCATGATCGAAGAAGCCGGCGAATCCCTCCACATCGACCTTTTGAGGGAACAGCTGGTGGAATACAACGAGGATATGGGCTCCGCCGGCTTCTGGGATGACACCGAGCGCGCCACCCAGATCTCCGCCAAGGCCAACTCCACCGAAGCCCGCATCAAGAACTATGAGGGCCTGATTTCCCGCGCGGATGAAATCGAGGTCATGATGGAACTGGTTGCCGAGGAAGAGGACGAGGACATGGCCGAGGAAATCAAGTCCGAATTTGCCTCCCTGAAGGAGGATCTGGAATCCCTGCGCCTGCAGACCCTGCTCACCGGCGAGTACGATTCCTGCAACTGCATTCTCACCCTGCACGCCGGCGCGGGCGGAACCGAGGCCCAGGACTGGACCCAGATGCTCTACCGCATGTACACCCGCTTCTGCGAGCGCATGGGCTTTACCGTCAAGGAGCTGGATTCGCTGGACGGCGATTCCGCAGGCCTGAAATCCGTGTCCTTTGAGGTGACCGGCGATTATGCCTACGGCTACCTCAAGGCCGAGCGCGGCGTGCACCGCCTGGTGCGCATCTCCCCGTTTGACGCCAATGCCCGCCGCCAGACCAGCTTCTCCTCTCTGGACGTGGCTCCCATCATCGTGGATAATTCCGAGATCGAAATCAAGACCGAGGACCTGCGCATCGATACCTACCGTGCATCCGGTAAGGGCGGCCAGCACGTTAACCGTACCGACTCCGCCGTGCGCATCACCCACCTGCCCACCGGCATCGTGGTGCAGTGCCAGAACGAGCGAAGCCAGCTGCAGAACAAGGAAAAATGCTTCATCTGGCTGCGCGCCAAGCTGGCCGAGCTCAAGGAACAGCAGCGCCAGGAGCAGATGGGCGATATCAAGGGCGAGCTCAAGAAGATCGAATGGGGCAGCCAGATCCGCTCCTATGTCTTCCAGCCCTACACCATGGTCAAGGACCATCGCACCGGCTACGAAATGGGCAACATCGGCGAGGTTATGGATGGCAAGCTGGAGGGCTTCGTCACTTCCTACCTGCAGAAGCTGTAAGCCCGGGAGGGGGACCTTGGGGGCTTTCAGCCCCCAAACCCCTGACCAGGGGGCGAGCCGCCCCCTGGACCCGGCACATAAAAAACGCGCCATAAGCAGGCGCGTTTTTCAGAATGATTGAGGTGAAAAATCCAAGCGACGCGAAGCGTCGCCTGCAGAGGGGTCCAGGGGAGGAAGCGAAGCGACTAGCTGCGACACACTGAAAGTGTGGGGCAGCCGACAAGAGAAATCATTTCCCCTGAGCGTTCCCCCGTGTCCCCTGAAAGGAGGCAACCATGCATAAACGGGCGTTTGTATTGAATACCATCGGCTGGTTTCTGCTGTTTTTCGCCATGGTGATGGGCTGCGTGCGCAGTGTGGGCCTCGATCCGGGGCGCTACTATGAATTGCAGCTGGAAGCGGGCGTGCATGAAACGGCGGGCATATCCAAGGAGGATCTGCTGCAGCTGGATGTGTGGCTGGCGCGCTACCTCGAGGGATCGCTGGACGATCCGAATGCCGAAATCGAGGTCTACGGCCAGATGCAGCCCGCCTTCAACGAAAGGGAACTTGCGCACTTGGCGGATTGCCGCAATCTGTTTTCGATCACAACGAACATCTGGCTGAATGTGGGCCTTGCGGTGGCTGGCGTTGCGCTGGCGCTGTACGGAGCGAAACAGGGCCTGCTGCGCCCGGCCTGCGCGTGGCTCGCAGCGGCGGTGATCGCCGTGCCGGTGGGCCTGCTGGGAATCTGGGCGGCGATTGATTTCAATTCCGCCTTTAATTTCTTCCACCGTCTCCTCTTCACCAACGACCTCTGGCTCCTGAACCCCGCAACCGATCTGCTGATCCGCATCTGCCCGGCCAGCATGTTCGCATCCCTCGGCCTGCGCATCGGCCTGCGAAGCGCGGCAGTGCTGCTGGGCCTTCCGGCATTTCTGACCCTTGCCGCGTATTTTGAAAGACGAAAGAGGAAACAAAATGAAAACCCTTAGATATGAATCCCGCATGCGTGAAAAGGCGGACGCCCTGCGCGCAAAGGGTCACGCCGTGATCCTCGCGGTGGAATCATCCTGCGATGAAACGGCCATTGCCATCGTGGAGGACGGCCGCATCGAGCTCGCCAACGCCATCGCCAGCCAAATCGACACCCATGCCCTCTACGGCGGCGTGGTGCCGGAGATCGCAAGCCGCATGCATGTGGAGGCCATCGATCCCCTGCTGGAGGAGGCCCTGCGCCAGGCGGGAAAAACCCTTGATGATATCGACGCCATCGCCGTCACCTACGGCCCCGGCCTCGTGGGCGCGCTGCTTACCGGCGTCAGCTGGGCAAAGGCGCTGGCTTACGCCCGCGACCTGCCGCTGATTCCCGTGAACCACATCGAGGGCCACGTCAGCGCCAATTACATCGCCCATCCCGATCTCGAGCCGCCCTTTATCTGCCTCGTGGCCTCCGGCGGCCACAGCCACATCGTGGCCGTGGATCACTACGGCGAGTACCGGCTCATCGGCCAGACCACCGACGACGCCGCGGGCGAGGCCTTTGACAAGGTGGCCCGCGTGCTCAGCATACCCTATCCCGGCGGCCCGCTGCTGGACAAGCTGGCCGACGAGGGCGACGACCATGCCTACAAGTTCCCCCATCCGCATACCGAGGGAAAGTATGATTTCTCCTTCTCGGGCCTGAAAACCGCCGTCATCAACCAGGCGCACCATCTGCGCCAGTCCGGCGAGGAGATCATCGCCAGGGATTTCGCCGCATCCTTCCGCAGGAGCGTCGTGGACCTGCTGGTGGAAAAGACCCTGCTTGCCGCGAAGGACATCGGCGCAAAGAAGCTCACCGTGGCCGGCGGCGTGGCGGCCAATTCCCTGCTCCGCAGTGAGTTGGAGCGCCGGGGCAAAAAAGCCGGGCTCGATGTATTCATGCCGCCCAAACGGCTGTGCACCGACAACGCCGTGATGATCGGTTCCGCCGCCTACTACCGCCTCATGGCCGGCGAGCTCGCCGAACTGAACCTGAACGCCCTGCCGTCCATCCGGATGTTTGAGGGGTAATGGGGAAGACGCTGGAGCTACGCCCCACCCCCGGCAGGGACGGTGTCCCTTTGGAAACCCCGGAATAAAAAATGATCCCGGGCGGAATCATTTTGAATAAGGGAAGTACAAAGCCTGTCTCTTGAGGGGAAATTGGCCTTTGGGGCCGGATAGATTGTTATTCTTCAGAAAATCGTGCCGCTGTCCGGCACGATTTTCTTTTGTGCGGGTTCCAAGGGGGGGCGCTGCCCCTTTGGCGGATTCTTAAGGCGGAGCCTTAATCGTCTCACTCTCCTGCCCCCACAAACCTAACGTATATTTTAAATGAATATACATGTAATACTTTTGAAACATATTACCGAACTTTCGACATAGTTATGCACAGGAACGATCGGTGGATAAGCGGTTTTTATCCACAAGAATTGGATAATTTGGACAAAATAATGACGGGAAAACCACAATACAGTCACGAAAACCGACCGAATTTGATTCTGGTTTGATTTAAACAGACTAAAGTTTGTGGATAAGAAATTATTCAATTGGGCCTCGATTGTGGATAAGTTGGGAAAAGCCCGTAAAATGCGGGGTTTTGGGGATAAAATCTGTGGATAAGGGTGTGGAAAATGTGGATTACCGGGGATTTTTCCACGCCGATTATTCAGTGACTGTACATGCTTTATGCAGGAAAAATGGAACGTGCGGATTTAAATTTTACAAAATTCGGCGCATCTTGCTTGTTTGGAAACATTTCTTCTGTTATACTTAAATCATGGATAATCAGGAGAAGAATGATGTTTGAACATAACATGCTGCCCGGCTCCCTGGAGCTGGCTTATATGGGGGATGCGATTTACGATCTCTATGTGCGCGAGCGGCTCTTGAAGAAGGGCGGCAGGGTGCAGGCGATGCACAGGGAAGCCATCAAGCTGGTGTGCGCCCATGCCCAGAGCGCCGCGCTGGGGAAGATCGAGGGCGGGCTCACGGAGGCGGAAGCCGGCGTGGTGCGCCGCGCACGCAACGCCCACCAGAAGCCGCCGAAGAACGCCGATCCCGGCGAATACCATCGGGCAACCGCGCTGGAGGCGCTGATCGGCTATCTGTATTTGAGCGGCCAGCAGGCGCGCATGGATGAATTGATCCGAAAGGCTCTTTCGGAGGACGATACGGAGGATACCCATGAAGAAGGATGAACGCCGGGAATACGGCGGCCGCAGCGGCAGGGATATGAAGGGCGCAGCCCGCAGAACCTATCCGGTGGACGGCGAAAATTACCGCGGCAACGGCTTCCGCGGCGCGAACTACAAAACCCCGGCTCCCCGCGTGGGCGCGATTTATAATAATGTGCCCGCCGCTGAAAAGGTGGGCGGCGATGCTCCCGAGCGCGAAAACAGGAAAAATATGGAACGGAAGCCCTTCCAGCCCCGTCAAAGGGAGGAAGCGATCGTTTCCCTGCAGGCTATGGAGGAGAATGAAAACCTGCTGGTGGGCCGGAATCCCATCCGCGAGGCGCTCAAATCCGGCCGCCCGGTGGAAAAGCTGCTGGTGGCCCAGGGCGATCTCTCCGGCGCAGCGCGGGATATCATCCGCCTCGCCAAGGAGGGCGGCGCGATCGTGCAGACCGTGGACCGCAGCAGGCTGGACCAAATCTATCCCGCCCACCAGGGCATGCTGGCCTATGTGGCGGCGGTGGAGTACAAGAGCCTGGACGATATCTTTGCTTATGCTGCGGAGAAGGGCGAGGACCCCTTTATCGTGGTCCTGGACGGCGTGACCGACCCCCACAACCTGGGCGCGATCATCCGCTCGGCGGAGTGCGCGGGCGCCCACGGCGTGATCGTTCCGGAGCGCAGGGCTGCGGGCCTCGGCCCCACGGCGGCAAAGAGCGCTGCCGGCGCGCTGAATTACATGCGCATTGCCCGGGTGAAGAACCTGAACCGCACGATTGACGAGCTGAAGGAGCGCGGCGTGTGGGTGATCGGCACGGCGATGGACGGCGAAAATGCCTTCTCTGCCGACCTCACCGGCCCTGTCGCGCTGGTGATCGGCTCCGAGGGCGAGGGCATCAGCCGCCTGACCCTTGAAAAGTGCGACCGGACGCTTACCCTGCCCATGCTGGGACAGATTGAATCTTTGAATGCTTCCGTGGCTGCGGGCGTGCTGATGTATGAAATCGTTCGCGCCAGGGCCAAGTGAGGCAGGTTTTTGAGGGGCCGCGGCGGCGCATACTGATCGTGGATGGCTACAACGTGATCAACGTGCGCAAGCCGGTGCGGGAGAGCCTGATGCTGGAGGATGCGCGGCGGCAGCTGAACGAGCGGCTCCATGATTACGCGGGCTATTCCGGCCAGCAGGTGATATTGGTGTACGACGCCTGGCTCTCCGACCGGATGCAGCGCAGCATCGAGAACCGGGATTTGCTGCAGATCGTTTTCACCATGAAGGGGGAGACGGCGGACTGCTACATCGAGCGGCTCTGCGATAAGCTGGAGGAGGACATCAAGCTGCGGCGGGCGGAGGTGCGCGTGGCCACATCGGATGGCATTGAGCAGACGATTGTGTTGGGTCGCGGCGCGATACGGGTTTCCTCCCGGGAGCTGCTGCTGGAGATGGATATGGCCCGAAACAGCCGCGGCGGATGCGTGAAGAGCCCCGGCAAGAGAAGCTCCACGGTGGCGGACAGGCTGCCGGAGGAGATCAGGATGAAACTGGAAGCCATCAGACGTGGCGAATGATTAATATACTCGGAGGACTGGATGATTCGACCGGAATTTGAAACCATGCCGGACGAGGCGATCGTGAAGCTGGCCCAGGAGGCCGACGGCGCGGCGCTGGAATACCTGCTGAATAAATACAAGAACTTCGTGCGCACCAAGGCGCGGAGCTATTTCCTCATCGGCGCGGACCATGAGGACATCGTGCAGGAGGGCATGATCGGGCTTTACAAGGCGATACGGGACTACCGGGAGGAGAAATTGAAATCCTTCCGGGCCTTTGCGGAGCTGTGCATCACCCGCCAGATCATCACCGCCATCAAGACGGCGACCCGGCAGAAGCACATTCCGCTGAACAACTATGTATCGCTGAACCGGCCGATCTATGATGAGGATTCCGACCGCACCCTGCTGGATGTAATCACGGAGGAGGTGCCCTCCAATCCCGAGGAGATGCTGATCGACCGGGAGGACCTTTCCGTGATCGAGGGCCGCATCGGCCAGATGCTCTCCGATCTGGAAAAGGAGGTTCTGGTGCGCTACATGGAGGGCAAGAGCTACGCCGATATTTCCGAGGAAATGGGCCGCCATGTCAAGAGCATCGATAACGCGCTCCAGCGCATCAAGCGAAAACTACTGAAATATCTTGAACAAAAATAGGTTAAGTCTTCGGTATAAAACCGAATGTCCGCAGGCAGCGCACACAGCGCCGCCTGCATCTTCTTGCCTTCTTCAATTAATAAGATTCTAATCTTGGAAATTACATTTCATGGTTGACAAACCTCGTCTTTTCCTTTAAAATATTTGCTGTATGACGGCGTATGACGGCGGGAATGCGCGGGTGTAGCTCAATGGCAGAGCTCCAGCTTCCCAAGCTGATCACGTGGGTTCGATTCCCATCACCCGCTCCATACGAATATCACACTCATTTTTGTTGGGAGGAATTCACCATGGCAAAGGCAAAATTTGAGCGCAGCAAGCCTCATGTAAACATCG
>JAFUPT010000054.1 GCA_017481065.1 Clostridia bacterium
AACGCGCCGGATTCCTTTTGCATGCAGCAGAATTGCAGTGGCGCAACCCAAAGGCTCCCCTGTGTAAGGGGAGCTGCCCGAAGGGCTGAGGGGTTGTTCCTTACCCACCCGCCGTCTCATTTCTAATTTATGACAAAATTTTAATATAATTTCAACTGTTCTGTTACCCCCCCTAAACACTTTTTGCTAGTATATCTTGACAACAATTTTTAGGGGGTTATACATATGAAACGCATCATTGCCACGGTGATCTGCATCGCGCTCATCGCCACAATGGCCATTTCCGGCTCCGTTGCTTACCTGACAGATGAAGAACTTGATGAAAACGTGTTCCAGGTCGGCAGCGTGGATATCGTGCAGCATGAGCAGCAGCGCGACGGCGAAGGCAAGCTCGAGGATTTTGAGAATCCGACGAACCGCATCCATCCGATGGTGGAAACCACCGATAAAGCCAACACTCCTACGACCGTAGACCACACCTTCGGTTCAAAAGAAATCAAGCTCGTTAATCCCGAATATTACCACAACTACATCGATAAGATTGTGCGCGTAGAGAACAAGGGTACCAGCGACGCCTACATCCGCAATATCGTGGCCGTCCCCACCGGCCTGCCCAAGGGTGCAGAGGATGTGGATTGGCTGATTGTCAACTGGTTCGATGCGTACAGCGGCTCGAGCAAGGTTTGGACGGAACTTGAAACCCAGAAAGATGTGGTCATTGATGGCCGCCTCTATGACCTTCATGTGTTCAAATATACCAACTTCGACAATGCAAGCGAAATTGACGACTATCTCCATTCCTCCTTCACCACCTATCCCACCCTCCTCGGCTTTGGCCTGAGTAAGTATGTGGACTACGATGAGGTTGCCAAAACTTATTATTACAAAGAGCCCGGCAAAGATCGCGTAGACATCAGCTTCGACCCCGACAGCCTGAAAATCCTCGTTGCCACCCAGGCTGTGCAGATTGCGGGCTTTGAGAGCTATGACCATGCCTTCCAGGAAGCCTTCGGCGGTGCAATCACTGCCACCAACCATCCGTGGTATAACCCCGATGCAATCAATAAACCCACCATCGAAGTCAGCGGCAATCTCAATATCGGCGATATCCTTTCCAAGGTGAATAATACTGATAACATTGCCTTGGTCGGCAACGGCGCAGACAGCACTACCCTGACAACTACCAATACCAAAGTTGCTGCCGATAAGGATAAGATCGAAGCCACCGGCTTGAGTATTTCCGATTTGACCATAGACTCCAGCGCAACAGCTTCCAGAGGCCTGACCATTGTAGGCGATGGCGCCAGCTTGGATGGTGTCACGGTCAATATGATAAAATCAACCGGTAAAACTACTGATACGGGCCTTGTCATTGAGGGCAGCGGCGCTACCATCAGTGATTCCACCTTCATCGGCGGCAAAGAAGAAGCCCTGTATATCGTCAATTCTTCTGATAGCGAAGATTCCATCACAACGATCAAGAATACTATTTTTGAACCTGCATACACGGAAATCGAGGGCGTACAGACCCCCAGTACGACCAGCGCAGGCATCCGTTATGATGATTTCAAGGGAACCCTGAAAATCACCGGATCTACAATCAATTCTTATGGCGGCTCTGCTCTCGACCTCGGACCGAGTACCTCCAAGTATTCCGGTAAGGTAGAGGTATCCGATACCACCATCAAAACCATGGCTATGACGGTTGGCACCGTGGAATCCGCCACCTTCAGCAATGTTACTCTGGGCACTTGGGAAACCTTCAAAGACACAGAATATGATCTTGTAGCTCTGAGCCTCGGCGCACAGAACACTACCTTCTCTGGTTGCACCTTCACCAGCAAGGTAGTCTTCCTGTCCACCAACTGGGCTGGCAAAAAGGTTCCGATCACTTTCACCAACTGCAAGTATAACGATACCGCAATCACCGCAAGCAATATCCTTGACTACTTTGATTTCTCTGATTTGAAGAGCAAGGATAACGTAAGCATCACCGTAGACAATACTGCTGTAACCCTTAACTGACCGCTCTAACGCCCTTTCACAGGGCTTAGGGAACGCGGCGGCCCTGTGACTCCTCGCTCGGGGCTGCCGCACATTTTTGTTTATAAATCAAAATGCGTGTAATGCGCGCCATAAAAATAAAACAGGAATCTGCTGCCTTAGATCAAAGCATCAGATTCCTGTTTCTATTGATAGTTTTATGCAGGGGTTTCCAAAGGGACAGCGCCCCAGCGCAGTCCAGCAGTCTCCCCTACTTCAAATTCATCTCCGCCATCTTTACGGCCATTTCGAGTTCGAGAACCTTTTGCTTGAGATCGGGCATTTCCTCGGAAAGATCGCGGTATCCATCGAGGATATCGCCGATTTCCTCGAGCGCACCCTCGAGCTCCTCGGATGCATCCTCATCATCCTCATCGATGCTCTCCAGCAGGAAGATGGCGTCCTCGAACTGGGCGTTCAGCTCCTCCAGTTCATCAGTCATTTCAAATTCATCCATATCATCCAGGATATCCTGAAAGCGGGCCAGGAAAGAGGCTGCCGCGCTGCTTTTTTTCATGGTATTTTCAACTCCCTTCCCCAGCAGTATAGCCAATTTGAACCGGGATTTCAACTGCTAACGGAAATTTTCATTGCATCTGGCTGGAAATGTGGTAAACTAGGAACAGTACCACAAAGGAAGGTTATGCCCATGAATAAAGAATTGCTGCTGAAAAAGATATTGCCCGCCGTGATCATCGCGCTGTATGTGATCGGCCTGATCATGATGATCTTTGCCAACTTCGCCCAGGGACTGGTGCTGTGGTTCATCTCCACCGCCGGCGGCGCGCTCTATCTGTATGTGAAGCGCACGGAGGAAAAGAAAGCCGCGGACGCCGCCGCCATCGAGGAAGAGGAGCGCAAATACCAGGAGAACCTGAGAAAGCAGAAGGAACAGGAGCAGGAATAATATGCGGATGCGCAGGAAGGCATGGACGGAGCCGCTGCTGGACAGCTGCGGATACCTTGTGAACCGGCCCGGCGAGCTGCGGGGCCAATGGCGGGAGCGCTTTGAAAACAGGGAAGCGCCGCTGCATTTGGAGATCGGCTGCGGCAAAGGTGTGGCCACGGTGAAAATGGCCCATGCGAACCCGGAAGTGAACTACATCGCCATTGACGAGGTGCGCCATGTGCTGGCGGTGACCATCAAAAATGCCGGACTGGAATACGGCGAAGACGAGGTGAAGAACCTGACCCTGTCCGCCGTGGACGCGATGTTTATCACCGATTGCTTCGCCCCGGAGGACGGCATCAGCCGCATCTACATACAGTTTCCCAACCCCTGGAACGAAAAGGCCAAGCAGCACAAGCGGCGCTTGACCCACCCGCGCCAGCTCTTGCAGTACAGGACTTTTCTGGCCCCGGGCGGCGAAATTCACTTCAAGACCGACGATGCGACGCTCTTTCTCGCCAGCAAGCGCTACATGGCGATGAGCGGCTTTGAAATTACCTACCAGACGGACGATCTGCACGCATCCGGCTATGCGCCGAACTACATGAGCGAGCATGAAATCATGTACACGGGCCGGGGCATGCCGATTCATTTCATGATTGCAAAGATGGTGGACCTGCCGGAGGACTTCGTATACGAGGTGGATTGCCACAGGATCGACCAGGTGGAGCGGGGCGTGGAAATTCGCACCGCAAACCGAAAGGCGAAGGTATGAGGAAGCGTCTGCCAGGCATTGCCCTCGGGATATTGGTCGCGGCGGCGATGCTGCTTCCATCGCTCACAATAAATGAATCCGCCGCCCTGGTGGCGCTTACCGAGCAGGGCAAGCCCTACGTTTTGGGCGCATACGGGCCGGTGCGCTACGATTGCAGCGGCCTGGTGATGCGCAGCTACCGGGAATTCGGCCTGGAGCTGCCCCACAGCGCAAAGGACGTGGGTTACAGCGGGGACTATCCCACCATCTCCTCCCCGCTGCTTTTGCAGCCCGGGGATTTGGTATTCTTTGACACCGTTCCTGACAGCGACGAATGCGACCATGTGGGATTTTACATCGGCATGGGCAGGTTTGTACACGCCTCCTCCAGCGAGGGAGAGGTAATGATCTCCCGGATGGACAGGGCATGGCGGGAGAAATTTTCGTGGGGGAAACGCTTAAGGGGCGCCGCCTCTTAAGAATCCCCGCCAAGGGGGAGGATCCCCCTCGGAACCCTCAGCAAAAAATCGGCCCCGGAGCGGGGCCGATTTTTTTATGGATTTATTTCTCTTAGGAGGACAAAATCCCGGCGTGGCTGCCAACGTCCCTTATCCCTTCTCCGCCGCGAGCTCGGCGGCCATGGGCTGGGCCCAGGCATACTACTGCATGAATTCGCCGTGGAAGGCGCCGCGGGCTTCGGACTTGCCTGCCTTGAAATCGAGGAGATCGCAATCGAAGGCATCGGGATCGACGGCGAGCACGCTGCGCTTGCGGCGCAGGATCTCCCCTGCCCCGACCTCCTTGAGGGTATCGGAGAGGGCCTTGATGGTGGTGCGGTAGCCAAGTCCCTGGTCGCCGGTATTGGCCCAGAGTACATCCACCATTTCATGGATGGTGACCTCGCCGCCCATGCGGCTGACGCAGAGGGCCAGCAGCTCCTTGGCCTTGGCAGACTTGAAATTCACCAGCCGGCCATCCACGAACATATCAAAGTGGCCGAAGGTGCGGAAGCGGATGCGCTTCTTCTGGCGTTCGGAGAGGAGCCGCGCGCGCTCGAGGGCATCGATGATATCCTCCCGCTCGTAGGGCTTGAAGACCACGAAATCCGCCTTGGCATGAATGGCATCGGCGGCATACTCCGGGTGGGCGGTAACGAAGATGATGATCATGCCGGGACGCGCGAGGCGCAGCCTGCGGGCGAGCTCAATGCCGGTCATCTCCGGCATATCGATATCCAGCAGGGCAAAATCCACGGGATTATCCTGGGCATAGGCGAGCGCATCGGCGGAATTATCAAAGAAGCCGACAACTTCGAAGCCCGGCATATTGCCGCATTCGAATTTAAAGAGGTCGAGGGAGAGTGGTTCATCGTCCACGAGGATTACTTTCATTCCGTTTTGCCCTTTCTGGTGATTTTCTTGGGAGTATCGAGGATGGCGGTGATGCCGCCGAGATCATTGTTCTGGAACACCAGCGGCGCGATACCGTAGAATTCCAGGCGGGTATTGACATTTTTGATGGCGGTGGATTTCTTCTGCGCATCCACAACCTCCGGCTGGGCGTTGGGACCGGGGCCGTTATCGATGACCTCGATATGGTAGCCGCTATCGGTTTCCCGGCAGACGAGGCGCACCTCGCCGCCCTCCCGGCGGCGCTGCACGGCATGGATCACCGCGTTTTCCACCAGCGGCTGCACAGTGAGGGGCAGGATTTGGAAATCCTCGGTTTCCACATCATAGGTCATGGTAAAGCGCTCGCCCAGCTGGGCCTGCTTGATATCGGTGTAGGCGCGGATGGAGCGCAGCTCCTTTGCGAAAGACACGGTTTCCTCCATGCCTTCCACGCCGTCCACGCGGTAGCGCACATATTTGGCGAAGTCCCCGGTCATTTTATATGCCTTATCGGCGTCCATGCGGATGAGGGCGCGGATGGAATCGAGGGTATGGTAAAAGAAGTGGCTGGTGATCTGTATGGTGGCGATTTCGCTGCGGGAAACTTCAAGCTCGGCCTTCAGGCGAATTTCCTTCGCCTGGCTGCGCACCAGCGTGAAGCTGACGCGGTGAATCAGGATATAAATATAGGCAAAGATGCCCACATAGAGTATCCATGTGATGGTGCCGGTGAAGAAATAGTGGTACATGATGTAGATCATCGCGAGGGTAAGCAGGCAGATCAGGATACGCCTGCGCTGGCGGATCTCCAGGATGAACACATAGATGATCACAATGGCGCAGAGGTTGCGGGTGGAGCTCATCATTTCCGGCATATCCCGCACATGCAGCAGCTGCAGGGCGATGATCAGCAGGAAATTGAATACGCCTGCCAGGTACAATCCCCGGGCAAGCCTGCTGATGACGCCGGTATTGATGCGGGCGAGGTAGCGTGTATACATCACCGGGCAGAGCATCAGGGCCACATGCTGAACGATGATGAAGGAGGACCTGCCGAACATGCCGACGAGGATGGTGGTCTGCTGGCTCGCAAGGAAGGTGGCGAGCACCACAAAGAAGAGGCTCAGGGAATAGAGGCCGTTATTTCCCTCGATGTAGAAGCGCAGGATGACCGCGACAATCGAGCATATGAGGCCGATCAGCAGGATGGCGAGCGCCGCCACGAAGCGCGGCACCGTTTCCGCCTGCACATACTGGCTCACCTGCTGGAGCGGGCCGTAGCGCACATCAGGGATCAGGTTTGCATACTGCTGGTAGGGCGTTGAGAGTACAATTTCGAGGCTGCTGCCGGAGGAACCGCCCGGCAGGCTGACGATGTGCCAGATGCTCGGCGCGGCCTTGGTCATCTTCTCCCCCACGGGTTTATCGAAGCTGTAAATCGTTTCCCCGTTGAGCTGCACGCTTACATCGGAATACACGGTAAAAAAGCCCAGCGCCTGGGCACCGGCAAATTCTTCGCCGAGGATGATCTTCATTCGGGTCTCCTCGCCGGCGGCCACAATCTCACGGGCCGGCAGGGCCTCATAGGGAACGCCGGAGAGGGTCCAGCCCTGCTGCAGCCTGCCGAGATTCTTCTCCAGCTGGCCCCCGTAGACCGCGCAGGCGATGATGAAAGCGAGAAGCAGCGCTCCGATGGACGCGATGGGGATGATTTCAAGAACCCGCTTCTTCGTAAATTCCTTCATTGCGCCGCCTCCCTTCGGAATGGATATATGCATATCATAGCACAGAAAAGATCGGGTTTCAACTCCCGGTTGCGCACAAACATCACCTGCTCTTAACCCCTGCCCGATAGTTCAATTTTCCAGGATGCGGTAGGATAAGGTGTAATAATAGAGAAATGAGAAAATCGATGAGCGAAGTAAAGTTTTCTGAATTGAACCTTTTGCCGGAGATCCAGCGCGCCGTGGACGAGCTGGGTTTTGAGACGGCTACCGATATCCAGGCCGAGGCCATTCCGCGCATCCGCAAGGGACGGGACATCATCGGCAAATCCCAGACCGGCACGGGCAAGACCCTGGCATTCGCCATCCCCGCGATCGAGAAGATCGACCGTGAGGAGGCGGAGACCACGGTGCAGGTGCTGATCCTCTGCCCCACCCGCGAGCTGGCCCAGCAGGGCTGCGAGGAGATCAAGAAGCTGACCCGCTTTATGACGGACATCTGGGTAACGGATGTGTACGGCGGCGCGCCCATGGACCGGCAGATCATGCGCCTTCGCAAGTGCAACCTGGTGATCGGCACGCCGGGCCGCGTGATGGACCACATGCGCCGGGGCACGCTGAGCCTTGAGAACCTGAAGATGATCGTGCTGGACGAGGCGGACGAAATGCTGAGCATGGGCTTCCGGGAGGACATTGAGACGATCCTGAAAGACGTGCCCGAGGAGCGCCAGACCGTGCTCTTCTCCGCAACCATGCCGGACGCCATCATGGAGCTGACGGATACCTACCTCACCGAGCCTTACATCATCGAGATCAACCGCGAGCAGGTGACTCTGGACAACATCAGCCAGCTGTATGTGGATGTTCCCATGGGTCGGAAGCTGGATGCGCTGAACCTGATCCTGCGGGCCTACGAGCCGCGCCTGTGCATGATCTTCTGCAATACGAAGCTGATGGTGGAGGAGGTTACCCAGTATCTCGCCCGCAACGGCTTTGCGGCGGAGGCGCTGCACGGCGACCTGAACCAGAGCCAGCGAACCCGCGTGATGGACGCCTTCAAATCCGCCCGGATTCCGCTGCTGGTGGCCACGGATGTGGCGGCCCGCGGCATCGATGTAAACGATATTGACTATGTAATCAACTACGATGTGCCCGGCCATGATGAATACTATGTGCACCGCATCGGCCGCACCGGCCGCGCCGGCAAGGAGGGCACCGCGCTGACCATCTGCTCCGGACGGCGGCAGTTTTACATGATCCGCGATCTGGCCCGCATGGCCAAGAGCGAGATCAAGGAAGTGCCGATCCCGAAGGTGGAGGAAATCCGCAAAAAGCAGGATGAGAAGAACCGGGAAAAGCTGCTGGAGGCCATCACCGCCGGCGTGGCCCAGAATTACCAGGATATGGTGAGCGAGCTGCTGGACAGCGGCTGCGACCTGCAGATGATCGCAGCGGCGGCCATGCAGGCAGCCTTTGCCAAGGATGAAATCGGCCTTTCCGACATCGAATTCGAGCGCAAGAGCGCATCCGGCGGCATGTACAAAAAGATCATCATCAGCATCGGCCGCAGGCAGAAAGTGGCGCCGAACCACATCGTTTCCGCCGTGGCCGAGCGCGCGCACATTCCCGGCAAGGAGATCGGCAAGATCGAAATCTACGATGACCGCACCATCGTAGGCGTGCCTGCGGACCGCGCGGACGAGATCGTTTCTTCCCTGCGGGGACTCAAGATCAACGGCTTCATGACCAAGAGCTTCCTTTCCAAGGAACAGGCGAAATCCAGCCCGCGCCCCGGCGACCGGCGCTCGCCCCGCCGCGAACGCTTCGAGCAGGCGCGCGCGGAGCAGCCCGCCAAGCAGGAAGCGCCGGAGCAGGAAAATATTGCAGCCGAACCGGTGCGGCGCGGCAAGATCAAGCTCTCTGAAACTGCGAAGGCGCGGCTTTTGGACGCCAGCGACCTGAGCCGCTTCGAAATCCGCAAGCCCCGGCAGACGGGTCTGAAATCTGCCGAGGATTTCCGCAGCCGCAAGCACGGCAAGGACAAACCCGCCCGCCGCGACCGTGACCGCGACAACCGCGGCAGCCGGAAGAACGCGGACCGGGGAAGCCGGCGGAAGAAGTAAAAGAAGCAAGAGACATTGGGTTACGCAGGGGAATGCTGCCCCCTGACCCCAGCCAATGGGGATGATCTCCTTTGGAAACCTCCGCATAAAAAAATCGTGCCGGATGACGGCACGATTTTTTTGCAAATAAATTGTAGGGGCGATCCTGCGTGATCGCCCGTATGGCGGAATGTTCATTTTGCGGGCGCACACATAGGTGCGCCCCTACATGGAATAGCAGTGGGATGTTCGCAGGAAAAAATCCGTGTTCCTGTTCCAAAATATTTTAAAAGGCACGCAAATGCGTGCCTTTTTTCAGAGGGTTCCAAGGGAAATCATTTCCCTTGGCAGGGGCTTGGGGACAGCGTCCCCAACGAGGTCTGGGGCAGCGCCCCCACCGTAGCCACAGCGTAACCCCTGCGTAATCCTATCCCGGATTAAACCTCGGGCATGGAGGAATCGTTTTCGGTCTTTACGTTTTCGACGGAGCGGATGGCCCAGCGTGCGAATACGACGGTGTTTTCCTGGGAACCAACCTTCAGGGTGACGGTGTCTTCCTTGAGGGCTGCGATGGTGCCGTAGATGCCGCCGATGGTGCAGATGCGATCGCCAACCTTGAGGGAGGACAGCATATCCTTGACAGCCTTATCCTTCTTGCGCTGGGGACGGATCAGCAGGAAATAGAAGATGGCAACCATAACGACGATCATGATGATCATGGAGATCATATCGCCGCCGGCAGTGGTGGTAGCAGCTGCGGCCTCAGCAAGGGCGTTCACAGAGAAAAGATTCATTGCAAAACTCTCCTTTTATAGTAATTAATGACATTATACCCAATTTTCTTCACATTTACAACGCAAACGGGCGCAGAATATGTGTTGTTTGGGTAAATTTTACCAATTGCCGCGTCCATGGCGGGCATAGAATTCGTTGGTCCAATCCAGCAGGGCGTCGTTTTCGATGGCCTCGCGCATCTCCGTCATCATATGGGTGAGGAAATAGATGTTGTGGATGGTGTTCAGGCGCAGGGGCAGGATTTCGCCGGCCTTGAAGAGATGGCGAATGTAGCCTCGGGTGAAGTTGCGGCAGGTATAGCAATCGCAGGAAGGATCTAGCGGGCCATGGTCCTCGGCATACTTGGCGTTACGTACCACGAGGCGGCCATCATGGGTAAACACGGTGCCGTTTCGGGCGACGCGGGTGGCCAGAACGCAGTCAAACATATCCACGCCGCGGAGCACGCCCTCGATCAGGCAATCCGGGGAACCCACGCCCATCAGGTAGCGCGGCTTATGGGTGGGCATGTGGGGCATGAGGCTATCGAGCATTTCATACATGATCTCCTTGGGTTCGCCCACGGAGAGGCCGCCGATGCCGAAGCCGGGCAGATCCAGCTGGGCCATTTCCTTGGCGCACTGGATGCGCAGATCGGAATAGAACGCGCCCTGCACGATGCCGAAGAGAGCCTGGTCATCGCGGGTCTTGGCCTTCATGCAGCGCTCCAGCCAGCGGATGGTGCGGTGCATAGCGTCCTTGGCGCGGTTATAATCGCAGGGATAGGGCGAGCATTCATCAAACTGCATGATGATATCCGCGCCCAGCGCCTCCTGGATGCCGATGGAAACTTCCGGGGAGATGAAGCGCTTGCTGCCATCCAGATGGGAGCGGAATTCCACGCCCTCTTCGTTGAGCTTGCGCAGGTCTGCAAGGGAGAACACCTGGAATCCGCCGCTATCGGTGAGGATGGGACGATCCCAGTTCATAAAGCCATGCAGGCCGCCAAAATCCTTCACCAGCTGCTCGCCGGGGCGGAGATGGAGGTGATAGGTGTTGGAAAGGATGATCTGGGCCCCGCAATCCTTGAGTTCATCCGGGGACATGGTTTTTACGCTCGCCTGGGTGCCGACGGGCATGAAGATGGGGGTTTCGATCACGCCGTGGGGCGTGTGCAGGCGGCCGCGGCGCGCGCCGGTCTGCTTGCATACATGCAGAAGCTCAAATTCAAAGGGTTTGTGCATACTGTTCCTCCGAAATAGACTTTGGATATATTCTTCCGAAAAAAAGTGACCCGTAAACGTTACAGGTCACTGCGTTTGGGCTTTGTTGGGGATTCAGGCCTTTTCCCTGCGGCGGAACACCAGCACGAGGGTGGCTGCGGCGGCAACAAACATGGCTGCGGCTGCGCCCACCGGCATGGAAGCATCGCCGGACTTGGGAACGGTGTTATCGATCACGCGGGCGCTGATATCCATGCTGACCAGCATCTTGCCAATCTCATCAAAGGCGTCCATGCGGTACACGCCGCTGTCCTCCACCTGGGCATTGACGATGGAATATACCTTCTGGTCCGCGCCGGAGATGGGGGCATCTTCAAAGTACCACTGGTAGGAGCTGGGATCAACGCCGTTGATATTGACCTCCATGGAGAGATCTTCGCCGACATCCACAACCGCGTTCTGGGTCATATGGGATACGCGCATTACGACCGTCGTGGAGATCACGCCCTCTGCCAGCGCACACGCGCTCAGCACGAGCATCAGGACGGCCAGAATTGCTACGAATTTTTTGATATATCGGTTCACGGAGATTTCCTCCCACAAAATAGTGTCCTTATAACTACCGTCTATTTTATACTATTATCCGACGCAGTTCAACCGTTTTCGTGGTTTTTGAACAGAATAGACTATCTTCCGTAATAACTGAAATTCTTTCGAAATAAACAGTGGGGACTTGGATTCTATCGCCGCGCTTTACAGATACCCGGCTGAAATGCTATAATATTGGATAGAATGGATGTATATGTCCTTTGGAGGTTCAAATGGTAGGAATTCTTCTGCTGTGCGCTTTCCTGGTGTGCGGTGTGGCGGTCGCGGACGCGCTCTTCTCCCGCAAGAGCGGCTTTGTGCGGCTGTGGCTGGGCCTGTGCACGGGATTGATGATGATGATGTGGCTCCCTGTGCCCTTTGCATATTTGATGGACTTCACCCTGGCGGCGCAGGTATTGGCGCTGGCGTGCGCGGCTGCGATTGCGGCGGTGCTGTCGTGGCGCTGCGGCAGGTTCCGCGCATGGAAGAACCCGAAGCTACTGCCCGGCGCGGGACAGCGCTTCCTGGGAGATATGCCGGGCTGGATTCCGCTGGCGCTGGTTGTGCCGATGACCGTGCTGACCGGCTACCTGCTCTTTACCCACACGCTGCAAGTGCAGGATGGCGCCCTGCATGTAGGCCAGAGCACCTACGGCGACCTCTGCCTGCATCTGGGCATTGCCACGGGCATGCGCAATGCTTCCTTCCCGCCGGATTACACCATACTTCCCGGCGCGCTGCTGGGCTACCCCTTCCTGGCGGACAGCATGGTGACCACGATGCTGCTGGGCGGAAGCGGCCTGGCATTTTCCTTCGTGCTGACGGGCACGCTGATGGCGGCGCTGGTCTTCACCGGCTTTGTGATCTTTGCCTGGGAGCTGACCCACAGAAGGGCGGCGGTGGTGCTCGCCTTCGTCTTTATGTTTTTCAACGGCGGGCTGGGATTCCTGTACACGCTGGACGGCGTGGCGAAGGATTCCACGATGCTTCAGAATGTATTCACCGGCTTTTACCAGACTCCCACGAACATGCCGGACCTGAACCTGCGCTGGGTGAACGTGGTCTGCGATATGATGGTGCCCCAGCGCACGCTGCTGTGCGGCTGGATGCTGCTGCTGCCGGCGCTGTATATGCTGGTGAACGCGGTGAAGGAGGAAAAGAAGGGATATTTCATCTTTCTGGGAATCTGGGCAGGGCTGATGCCCATGGCGCACACCCATTCCTTCTTCGGACTGGGATTGATGAGCATCGGCGTGATGGCGCACCGGCTGCTTCGCAGCGGGGACAGGAAGAAGACCTTCCTCTGCTTCCTCACCTACGGCCTGATCGCGGTGGCGCTGGCCGCTCCCCAGCTGCTGACATGGACCTTCCCCCAGACCATCGGCGGCGCCAGCTCCAGCGGCAGCCTGAGCCTGCGCTTCAACTGGGTGAACAACCAGGGCAACGGAGAGCTGATCGACGGCTACTTCTGGTTCTGGGTAAAGAATGTGGGGCCGATCTACCTGCTGATGGTTCCGGCGGCGCTCTCCGCGAAAAAGGGCAGCCTGCTGCGCAGCCTTTCCATCGGCGCGCTGGTGATTTACACGGTGGCGGAATTGATCCAGTTCCAGCCCAACCCCTATGACAACAACAAGCTCTTTTATGTGGCCTACATGCTGATGATGCCGGTCCTTGCGCTGTTCCTGCTGCGCCTGTGGGAGCGCCTGCGGGGCATTCCGGGGCGCACGATGCTGGCCTGCCTGCTGATCGGCGCAAACACCCTCTCCGCAGGGCTGAGCATGGCGCGGGAAGTGGTTTCCGATTACCAGCTCTTCTCCGCATCCGAGGTGGAGGCCGCGGAATATATCGAGGAGAATTTGCCGGAGAAGGCGGTTTTACTGACCGGAGACCAGCACAACAACGCCGTGGCGGCGCTCACGGGCAGGTATATCGTATGCGGCACGGGCAGCTACCTCTATTACCATGGCATCGATTATTCCGCCCAGCGGGATGCAATGCAGAGGATGCTCGCCGCACCCGGAGAAAACACTGCGCTGTTTGATCAGTACAATGTGGATTATATCTACATTTCCGATTATGAGAGATACAATTTTGGCGCGGATGAGGAATGGTTTGAAGAATACTGCTACAAGGTATTTGACAACGGCAGCGTGAAGATCTATGCCTATGATGAGGAAGATTTTGCCGCCGCTTCCGCCCAGATTGTGGCGCTGGATTGAATTCTCTGTAACCCGCTTGTCTTTGCCTGCGCTTTGGGGTACAATAAGATAAATAGGTATAATTTCGGCCAGATATGGCTTTCCCAGATATCCGGAGGTTTCAAATGCAAAAGCGTTCCAAATTTGCAATCATGCTCTGCATGCTCCTTGCGCTCAGTTTTCTGCTGGGCGGCTGCGGCGTGCAGGTGGATGAAAGCATACTGGATAACGAGGCAAATTACAGCGTGAACATCGCCCTGCCCTACGCCACAGTGACCCCGCCGCCCGCTGCCAAGGAGGAGGCGGAGCCGCTGGTGATTGATGCGGAGGGCAGCGTGACGGTGAACGATTCGGCGGTCGTTTTGCAGAACGACGCGGCGGGCAGCGCTGTGGAGGACGACAGCAACTACAAATCCCTGCGCCAGGGCAATACAGGCCTTGCCGTGCAGGCGCTGCAGACGAGGCTGCAGGATTTGGGCTACTTCACCGACGGCGTTTCCGGCATTTTTGACTCCGCCACGGAAGCCGCCGTGCGCCGCTTTGAGCAGACCTACGGCACGATGCAGACCGGCGTAGCCACCGCCGAATTGCAGACGCGGCTGTTCTCCTCGGACGCACCGGTTTACGGAAGCGACGCCTACAACAAGGCCGTTGTCGCCCAGTACAAGGTACTGGAGCGCGGCGATGTGGGAAGCTCGGTATATGCGCTGCAGCAGAGGCTGAAAAACCTGGGCTATCCGCTCACCGAGCTCACCGGTATTTATGACAACGAGACCGCCAACGCCGTGATGCTCTTCTACGAGGAATACGGGCTCACCGCCAGCGATGTGGCAAACGTGGCCCTGCAGAAGGAGATTTATTCCGACTCCGCACGCCCCTACGGCGAGGCGGACCTTGCCACCATCGATTCCTCTGCCAGCACCGCCGTGGGCGCATCCATCGCGGACGCACAGGAGCGGTTGATTGAGCTGGGCTACATGAGCGGCTCCCCGGACGGCGATTTCGACCAGCGCACCCAGACTGCGGTGAAGCTGTTTGAAGAGGCCTGCGGCCAGCTGCCCTCCGGCGCGCTGAGCTCGGGACTGATCGAGCTGCTGGATTCGAAGTACGCGCCCGCCTTTGAGGTGCTGGGCTCCCAGTACACGAACCTTTTGGAGGGCTCCAGCGGCGAGGATGTGCGCCAGCTGCAGGAGCGCCTGGTTGCGCTGGGCTACGCCGTCGGCACCCCCAACGGCGAGTATGGCAGCGCCACCACAGCTTCGGTGAAGCTGTTCCAGAACCACAATTTCCTGGAGGAGAGCGGCATCGCCAGCGCCTATGTGCAGGCAGTTTTGTACTCCTCCTTCGCATTGAACATCAACGGCGAAACCACGGCCATCCCGGCTGTGCAGGCCGCGCAGGAAGATACATCGGCGGCCTCCGGCCCCCTCGGCGCAGGCTCCAGCGGAGATGCCGTGCTCCGCTTGCAGGAGCGGCTGACCGCACTGGGCTACGTCACCAGCGTAACCGGCACCTACGATAACCTCACCGGCCGCGCGGTTTCCGCCTTCCAGGCGGCCGTGGGCGTGGAAGCGACGGGCACGGCCAGCGAGAGCCTGCAGGCCTTCCTGTTCAGCAGCGGCGCGCCGAACAGCGCAAACCCGCTCTATTCCAAGACCCAGAAGCACGAAACCCTGTCCCTCGAGGCCAAGGGAGACGATGTGAAGGATTTGCAGCAGCGGCTGCGCAAGCTGGGCTATGTTACCAAATCCCAGCTCTCCGGCAGCAACGGCACCTACAACCAGGCCACCGCCGATGCAGTATCCGCAGTGCAGGCGGCGCTGGGCTACGAGGCTCCGGATGGCGTCGCCAGCCCGGAACTGCTGTGCTACATATTCTCCGATGCGGGAGACGGGCTGAAAGCGGAGGAAGAGGATTGAGGCGACAGTCCATGGACGCCGTCCTTTGGAAAACTGCTTAATGGCATGACTCCCTTGAGTATCCCCAGAAAAGGCATTGGCTCCGTTCCGGAGCCAATGCCTTAAATCTATAATTCTGAAATACTTACGCATGACAGATACATTATCCTGCTTCATTAAAAAACGACCTCGGAGCGAGGTCGTTTTTATTTCCAAGGGGTCACAGAGGAAGATCATTTCTCCCCTGTCGGGGTCTGGAGCAGCGCCCCAGCGTTCCCCTTCCAGCATATCCCGTTTTTTCATCACAGCTTCAGCTGCATGCTCCCCTTCTGAGAGAGGCCATCGCCGGCCATCATGGTTTCCAGCACATCGATGTCGGTGGCGATATCCAGCGCATCGTTGTGGAAGAGGCGGTCGAGCTGCTTTTCATAGGCTTCGATCAGCATATCCAGCACTTTTTCGATCTTCTGGCGGCTGGCGACGATGTTTTCGCTCTGGTAGTGCTGCTCCTCCAGCATTTCATAGGACTTGAGGAGTTTCAGGGTCTGGGGCAGGTAATAATTCATGAAGCGGCGCACATCCTGCTCCCGGGCGGGGTTATCGATCACCGCACCGAAGATGCCCGCCGTGAGGGTGCCGATGCGGTCGATGCGCTGGGACACGGCCTCGTTTTCGATCTTTTCATTGAGTTCGTAGAGCTCGTTGAGGGTGCGCTCCAGTTCATCCATGTATACCTTTTTATTAGGAGCAGGCTGCTTGGCATGCCTGGGCCTGGGTTCCTGCCGGGCAGTTTCCTGGCCGGGATTGAGCTGTTCGGGATTTTTCTTCGGCTTGGGCTTTTCTGGGGCGAAATCCGTTTCCACATAGTCCGCCTGCGGACGCTTTTTGGCCTTCTTCTCCGTATGCAGCTTTTCGCCGCGCAGGGCATGGATGATTTCCAGCGCGATATCCTTCCAGCTGCCCCGGCTTTCCTGCCGCGCTTCATAGCCCGAAACGGGGGGAAGCACCAGTTCATCCCGGTTTACATCCAGATACGCCCCCTCGCCAAAATAGCCCTCGGCGATCATGCGCTGGAGATAGCGCAGGGCATCGTCCTTGCCCATGTGGCTCACCTTGGCAAGCTCCCGCACGGGAACCCGCTCCCGCATGCCGATTACCGCGCAGAATTCATGGAAGCGCTGGTACATGCGGCGCTTTGCGGCCATCCTGCCGCCCTTGATGAAGCAGCCAATGCTCAAGGGGATGCCGAAAATGGTGGGCCATATAGGTATCATCACCAATCCGCCGATGATCCATTTCAGGCCGCTCTGGGGTTCATCGGGAGATTCAAACCTGCCGTTGTATGTTCTGCTCATTGTTTCACACTCCTGCGCACATTATATATGAAACAAGTTAGATTTTCAATCATTTTTCGTCCTTCCAGAAGTGATTCAACTTAGAGTTGAGTTTGCTCATGCTGGCAATTTTTTGCAACTGCCAGTGGGACGGCATGAGTTCCAGGTACTTTTCGGCGGCGTAGCGCTGGTCGAGCAGCAGCACCACGCCCCGGTCTGTCTCAGTGCGGATCACGCGGCCCGCAGCCTGCAGCACGCGGCGGAAGCCGGGATAGGTGTAGGCCGCATCGGTTCCGCCCTCGAAGCCATCATCGTAGAGCTCGCGCAGGAGCTCGGATTCAGGATTCGGCTGGGGAATGCCGGTGGAGATGATGGCGGCCCCGGAGAGGCGGTCATCCGGCAGGTCGACGCCCTCGGCAAACACGCCGCCGAGCACGATGAAGGCCACCATGGACTGCTGCCGCCCGGCCTCAAAGCGGGCGATGAAATCCCGGCGCTGCTTTTCGCTCATGCGGCTCTCCTGGGCAATGGCATGCTCCCCGGGAAAGCGCATGCGGTAATACTTGAATGCCTGCATGAGGTAGGCATGGCTGGGGAATACGGCGAGGTAATTGCCGGGATGGGCGGCGGCCATGGCGTGGATCACGCAGGCCACCTGCTCCATGCTCTGCTGCCGGTCGCGGTATTTTACGGATACCGGGATGCGGGCGGCGAAGAGGTTTTCCCTCGGGAAGGGGGATTCGAGGCTGAGCCAGAGCTCCTTATCCGGCACGGCGAGGAGCTTGGCATAGAAATCGATGGGCGCGAGGGTTGCCGAGAAGAGGGCGGCCCCGCCCACACGGGAGAAGAGGCGATCAATATATTTCTGGGGCGCGAAGCACCAGAGCTTGACCTCGATGCGGCCCTTTTCCTCCGGGCGGATGAGGGCACGGAAGGAATCCGAATCGAAGCGCCTGGCCACCCGGGCAAACCAGCCGCACTCCAGCATGAGCTCTACCGTGGCCTCATCGCTGACCCGCAGCTTCTCCGCCTGCTCGGCAAAGGCTGCGGCAGCGAGGGCGATGTTTTCAGGAACATCGCTGCGGGCATCGTATTCGGCGTCCTCCACGGTGAGGGCTTCCAGGAGGGCCGTGATGTGGCGGCAGAGGATATCCTGGTCCCCGAAGGTGGCGGCGATGCGGCTGCGGAGCTGTTCCACTGCGGCGCCGGACAGGGTGGCGGAATACATCTCCCGGGCGCGGTCCGGCAGGTTATGGGCCTCATCGATGAGCAGACCCGCGCGGTTCTTTTTATCGAAGTGGCGCTTCAGCCGGACCCGGGGATCGAATACATAGTTATAATCGCAGATGATCACATCGGCGATCTCGGTGAGGTCCAGGGACAGCTCGAAGGGACAGATTTCAAATTCCCGGGCGAGCTCCTCGATCTCCTCCGGGCCGAACACCTCCCGCTGCATGGCGATGCGCAGAGCCTCCCGGCGGCGATCGTAATAACCCTCGCCGTAGCGGCAGCCGCCGCACTCGGGCTTGCCGAGGAAGCAGACCTTCTCCTTGGCGGTGATGGTGACGGAGCGAATCTTGAGCCCCTGTTGGCGCATCAGCTGGAGGGCGTTTTCCGCGGCGCGGCGGCCTGTGGTGCGGGCAGTGAGGTAAAAGATGGAAGTAATCTTTCCCGCGCCCAGCGCCTTGAGCGCCCCGTAGAGGGAGGCAGCGGTTTTTCCGATGCCGGTGGGAGCCTCAATCAAGGTGCGGCGGGAAGTATCCATGGCCTGCAGGATGAAATCAGCCATATCCCGCTGGCCATCGCGGAAATTTTCGAAGGGGAATTTGAGGTCCAGCAGCGTGGGCTCGGAGCTCTCCTTCCACTTTGCTTCGGCGAGGAGATAGCTGATATAAGGAAGGGCATAATTCCGAAATCGCTGGGCAAGCTCGGCGCGGGTGAATTCCCGCTTGAACTGGTGGCGCCCCCCCTTGGTGCCGGCGTAGATGAGGGTGAGCGCGGCGCTATCCAGATCGTGGGTTTCGCAGAAGAGGTGGCCGTATATCTCTGCCTGCGCCCAATGGACTGGGTAATCATCCTGGCAGATTTCATAGGGATTGCCCCGGGTGGTTTTGATTTCGGCAATCTGGACGCAGTTTCCTTCGATGCAGAGGGCGTCCGCGCGGCCCTGCACGCGGATATCGACGCCGCCGAGGCGCACATCCAGGGAAACCGGGGCCTCGGCCTGCCATTCGGGAGGCAGCAGGTTCTGTATGGCGAGGTGGCCCTCCCTGCCCTCCCGCATGCGGGCGGCCATCATAGCGCCGTAGCTGATGCTGCCGGAGGCGCAGGCATACTCCGCCAGCGCGCGGACGCTGACCACATGTATCTCTGCCACGGATAGCCCTCCCCTCACATGCTTTTTGCTTGACAGTTTTGCCCTCTGGTGCTAAAGTTACATTAGTATACTATACTAGTATAATCCATTCAGAATTTGATTTCAAGCAGGAGGAACATCGAATATGACCCTTTATCCGCTTCTGATGGCTCCCTGTTTCCGCTCCGGCGAAGAAACCCCCTGGGGCGGCAACATGCTGCGCGACGCATTTATGAAGGAAGCTCCCGAGCAGACCGGCGAGAGCCTGGAAATATCCGCGCTGCCGGGCCGTGAGAGCATGGTGCGCAACGGCGCGCACGCGGGCAAGAACTTAAACCGCATGATCGAACTCTGGGGCAAGGAGCTGACCGGCACTGAGGACGGCAGCTTCCCGCTGCTTTTGAAGCTGATCGACGCTACGGAGACCCTCTCTGTGCAGGTGCATCCCGGCGATGACTATGCCGCAGCAAACGAAGGCGGCAAGCTGGGCAAGACCGAGGCCTGGGTGGTGCTCAACTGCGAGGAGGGCGCGAAGCTGGCTTACGGCCTCGACGCAAACGGCAAGGGCATGCAGGAGATCGTGGACGGCGGCGCGGAGGCCATTGAGGCTTCCCTGCACTGGGAAAAGGTGCGCCCCGGCGATGTATTCTACATTCCCAGCGGCCTTGTGCACGCCATCGGCGCAGGCATCCAGATTTACGAAATCCAGCAGAGCAGCGATGTGACCTACCGCTTCTGGGATTGGGGCCGCGTGGGCAAGGATGGAAATCCCCGCCAGCTGCATACCCGGCAGGCCGTGGATGTGACCGATGCTGAGATGAAGCCCGGCAAGTGCACCGGCACCACCTCCCTGTGCAAGGGCGGCAGCCGCACCTACTACATCTCCAACCGCTACTTTGAGCTCTGCCGCCTGAACCTCTCCGGCAGGATGCCCATCGATGATGGCCGCATGCTGTTCATCACCCCCTTCGGCCCCTGCAAAATCTGCTGGGAAGGCGAAGAACTGGAGCTTATGCCCTTTGACAGCGTGCTGGTTCCTGCGGGACTCAAGGGCGTGAGCCTTGTGAGCGAGGACTGCAAGGTGATGATGAGCTCCCTCTCCAACCGGGAGGCGCTGCGCGAGGAGCTTGGATACCGCGCTGAGAACGTTGCCGGACTGATGGACTGATTTCGGAGGAAACAAAATGACCTGGAATTATTTGCAGCCTGTTACCATCCGCTTCGGCAACGGCCGCGTGGGCGAGCTGGGCGAGGCGATCCGCAGCCTCGGCGGCAGCCGGGGAATATTGATCAGCTCCCGCTCCTTTGAAAAGCGCGGCATAGTGGAGAAGATCACCAAGGACAGCGGCGGGCTGATCTGCGCCGCCTACTGCGCCGTTTCCCCGAACCCGGATGTGGCGGAATGCCAGGAATGCGTGGATCTGATCCGCGAAAAGGGCTGCGATTTCGTAGTGGCCCTCGGCGGCGGCAGCGTAATGGACTGCGCAAAGGCTGCGGCCTGCATCTGCAAAGGCAATCTTCCCGCTTCCGATTACATGGACGGCGCGGAATTGCCGGGCGCTTCCCTGCCCCTGATCGCCGTGCCCACCACCGCGGGCACCGGCAGCGAGATCACCAGCGTTTCGGTGCTGAGCGACCATGTGCGCGGCATCAAGAAGCCGCTGGTGAGCGACGCCTTCTATCCCAGGCTCGCCATCGTGGACCCGGAGTTGACCTACTCCGTGCCCCGGCACACCACCGCCTGTACGGGCATGGATGTTCTCTGCCACGCCATCGAGGGCTATTGGAGCACGAAGCACCAGCCCATCTGCGATGCGCTGGCAGTGCATGCCGCGAGGCTGGTGTTTGAAAACCTGCGCACCGCATGCGACGAGCCGGAGAACGCCCCCGCCCGGGAAAAGATGGCAGAGGCTTCCGTGATCGCGGGCCTTGCCTTCACCCTGCCCAAGACCACCTGCAGCCACGCTTGCTCCTATCCGCTGACCAACCTGCTGGGTATTCCCCACGGTGAAGCCTGCGCGCTGACCATTGACCACTTCATGCGCATCAACGCCGCGCACGATGATGGACGGCTCGGCGCCCTTGCGAAAATGCTGGGCTTCGCGGATGGATTCGCCATGGCGGATGAAATCACCGCCCTCAAAAAGGATATCGGCATGATGCAGGATTTGAAGGGCTTTGCGCTGGACGATGAAATGTTTGAAAAGATCGTGCAGGGCAGCAAGCACCCGAACCTGAAGAACAATCCCACGGAGATCACCGATCAAATGCTGCGCGGAATGTACAGCGCGATGCGCTGAGGCAGCGCGCGTTTAAGACCCCGCAGCCGCCGGATGATTTATCCTGTATTCGGGCGCACATTTGTGTTTACATAGATATTCCACCCCGAAAGGAGATGTTCATTGTGAAAAAGAGCATTTGTCCCATCACCATTCGAACATTGAATCCGGAGGGAGAATACAGGGAATAATATCAATTTGGTAAAAATCGATGAAAGCAATTTTTTGCAGGCATTCAATCTAAAGCTGAACGCTGGCCAGGAACAATTTGTATCCCATCCAAGCCGAAGTTTGGCGCAGGCATATGTTTATTATGACCAGTGCACTCCCTTCGGCATCTACGATGATGATCAGATGGTCGGTTATGTAATACCGGACTGCGGACCGTTGGCGCGGGCTTTCCCGGCCAGCGGTCTTTTTCAGAAAGATAGCGCGGCAGGCCTGCCGTGCTATCTCTTTTATTTGTACAGCATGCTCTCGATGGCCAGCAGGCGGTTGTACTTGGCGAGGCGTTCGCTGCGGGCAGGCGCGCCGGATTTGATGAATTCCGCACCCGTGGCTACGGCGATATCCGCGATTGCGGAGGATTCCGTTTCGCCGCTGCGGTGGGAAACGATCACCGAATATCCGCTGCGCCGGGCGAGCTGGATAGCCTCGAAGGTTTCGGTGAGGGTACCGATCTGGTTGGGCTTGATGAGGATGGCGTTGGCCGCGCCGGCGGAGATTCCCTTAAAGAGGCGCTGGGTATTGGTGGTAAAGAGATCATCGCCCACGATCATCATCTCATCCCCCAGCATATCGGTGATGCTGCGGAAGCCATCGAAATCTTCCTCATCCAGCGGGTCCTCGATGGATACCAGCGGATACTGGGCGGAGAGGCCATGGTAGAAATCCATCAGCTCCTCCCGGGAAAAGCGCCTGCCGGACTTGATCTGCACATAGCCCTCCTCCCCCATCCATTCGGAGGCCGCCACATCCAGCGCGAGGCATACATCCTCGCCCGGCCGCCAGCCCGCCCGCTCGATGGCGCGCATCAGGTAATCCAGGGCTTCCTCATCCCGGGAGAGGTTCGGGGCAAAGCCGCCCTCATCTCCCACGGCGGTGGAGAGGCCCTCCTCCGCGAGGAGCTTTTTGAGCGCGTGGTAGCATTCCGATCCCATGCGCATGGCCTCATGGAAGCTATCCGCGCCCACGGGCACGAGCATGAATTCCTGGATTTCCAGGTTGTTGCCCGCGTGCCTGCCGCCGTTGATCACATTGAGCATCGGGCAGGGCAGCTCGCCTGCCTGTATGCCGCCGAGCCACTGAAATAGCTCCATGCCCGCAGACTTCGCCGCCGCATCGGCCACAGCCATGGATACGGCGATCATGGCGTTGCCGCCGAGATCGGAGCGGTCGTTGCTTTCATCCAGATCGATCATGCGGCGGTCGATCTCGCCCTGCCGGTCCGCGCGCATGCCCACCAGAGCGCCGCGGATGCGGGTATTCACATTTTCGATGGCGCGGCTGACTCCCTTACCGGAGTATGCCTCGCCGCCATCGCGGAGCTCATGGGCTTCGCCGCTGCCGGTGGAAGCGCCGGACGGTGCGCTGCCCACGCCGATGGAGCCATCGGTGAGCACCGCCTGCGCCTCCAGCGTGGGTACGCCCCGGGAATCAAATATCTGGCGCGCATGCAATTCTCGAATTTTCATTTTCCACACCTCCGTTCGTATTCTTTCCAAATTTCGCCCCATTATCCCTTCCTTTTTCCGTTCCATTGGAAGGGGAATTGTGCTATACTGAATATGGAAAAGAATTGTTTATAGAGGAGACGGCAGGGGGAGGCGCAGCCCCCCTGCAAGCGAAGCCATGTATTATGATACTTACAGGGGAAAGCGGCCCTGCAGCGGCGGGCGGCGGCGAAGGCGCAGAAGCTGCCTTGGCTGGCTGCTTGGCGCGCTTTTGAAGCTGGTTGCGCTGGCGCTGGTGCTGGTCGTGCTGGCGGCGGCGCTGCTGTATGTGGTTCCGCCCTCCTTTTTGAACATCGCGCCGCAGGATACCGAGCTTTCCATCACGGATGGTTTGCCGGGCAGCCGGGTGAACATACTGCTGCTGGGTCTGGATTATTTGCAGGAGGAATCCCAGCGGAGCGATTCGATGATCATTGCCTCCATCGGCGATGGATCGGTGCGGCTGGCCTCGATCCTACGGGACACGATGGTGGAAATCCCCGGCAAGGAGGGGCTGCACAAGATCAATTCCGCATACTCCGCCGGCGGCGCTGAAATGGCGATGCGGGTGGTGAACGAGACCTTCGATCTGAACATCACGAACTATGTGGCCATCGATTTGAAGACCATGGTGGACCTTGTGGACGCGGTGGGCGGCATCGAGGTGGAGATCGAGGCGGAGGAGCTGGAGCAGCTGAACAAATACGCCTACAACACCTACAAGAAGATTTCCACGGAAAATCCTGAGAAATACGCCCATTACCTGAGCTCCACGGCCATCACGGAGACCGGGAAGCTGCATCTCAACGGCCTGTTTGCCACCAGCTTTTCCCGCATTCGCAAGGTGGGCAGCGATTACGCCCGCACCGAGCGGCAGCGCGAGGTGATCGGCGCGGTGCTGGAAAAAATCAAGGCGCAGCTTACGCAGCCGGAGATGTATGTGAAGCTGTTCAACGTATACCGGGAATCGGTGATGACGAACATGAGTCTGCCGGAGTTGATTTCCGTCGCAGAAAAGGCGCTGCTGGCCGATGGCTTTGAAACCAGCCGCTTCCCCACCGCCCAATGCCTGCTGGACGACGGTTCCTCGATACAAATTACCGATGCGGCGGGCAATGTGCAGGCGATGCACGGGTTTTTATACGGAAAGACGGAGTGACGGCAGCTTCGCCGGCCCTTGGAACCCCGCCAAAGGAAGGGTTTTCCCTCGACGAAAACTGCACATAAAAAACCGACCTCGAAGTGAGGTCGATTTTTTATTGAGGGGTTCCAGGGGGAATCATTCCCCTGGCAGGGGGCTGGGGCAGCGCCCCAGAAGGCCCCGCCTCTTATCCCATCATGCTGCCGACCAGCGCGGCCACGGTTTCATTGGCGGAGGCCAGGCCGGAGATGATGTTCATCAGCAGCGGGTAACCTTCCGTGTAGAGCTGCTGAATCGGCTCCTCGCTGAGGGATAGGATATCCACGGCATTGGCGCCGTCCATGGGCAGCCATCCGCCCTCCGGCACGCCGATGGCGATATCAGCGACCGCTTCATAGACCATGTCGCCCTCCTGGAAGCTCGCGCCGGCCTCGCCCACACCGTTGAGGATTTCATAGTAGAAATTCATCATCACGTCATCGGCGACGATGCTGGCGTAGGCGCAGTCCGCGCCCTCGGTTTCACCGAAAGCCAGGTCCATGGACACGGTCTGGTCGTAGGACAGCAGGGACACCTGCCACAGGTCCGCGCCCTGCATGATCGGGGAATACACGCCGAAGAGCACGCCGTTATACTCGCCTTCGCCGCCCTCGGGAACGATGACGTAGCCATCCATGCCGTAGAATTCGCCGCTTTCATTCACTGCGGCCAGGGTGCAGCCGATGGTGAGTATTTCCTTGGCGGTATCGCCGTTGATTTCGCTGAGCATGAAGGTGATATCCATCGCGGTGGTGCCGGTGGCTTCATCCACGATGGTGGCCATGTACATATCGCCGCCGACCTGCACCTGGGCATTGTCCGCGCCCACACCGGTGGCTACAAGATTCATGGTCATATCGGTTTCACTGATGGACACGCTGCCTTCCATGGTAATTGCGACTTCCATGGCGGCGTAGAGCTCCGCAAGCGTATTGTAACCGGTATCGGCCAGCAGCTGGGAAACGATCATGGGATGGCGGTCCAGGATGGCGATGATGCCGGTGTAGAGGGCGTCGGTCGCCTCGGCGGGAACATTGATGGAGTAATTCTGGTAGGCAACGCCCTCAATTTCCTCGATACCGAGATCGGTGATGGCGGCGTCCATTGCGGCGGACCACGCTTCCCACACGGCAATGAAATCCTGGACGTCCTGCTCGGTAATCATCATGCCCTGGAGCGCAGCAGTGAGCTCAGCCACATCGAGGCCATACACGCTGCTCAGGCCGGTGGCTGCCAGCAGCAGCTGGCTTTCATCCAGCGAAGCCATACCGCTGGCGATCTCCTCGCCGTTGCCGCCGAGGGTGAGGCGCAGGCCGAGCTGGTTCTCCAGCTTATCGATCGCGAGCTTCAGATCAATGCCGGAAAGGTCAATGACCGTGCCATCGCTTCCACTGATAACGACATTGTTGATGGTAAGTTCCGTGCCCTCCGCAAACGCAGCTGCGCTGAGCAGCATCACGGCGCAGAGGATGATAGCCAACAGTTTTTTCATTTGTTTGTCCTCCTCTTGCTATGGTATAATTCCCATATTTATAGTATAATATACCCGGTTCTAGTGAATTCGACGCAGCTTTTTTAAATTCCTGCGCTGGACATCGAAAAAACACATTTTGGCGGCTGGTAAGTTTTTCCAGCAGTTTTTTCGCAGGAATTGAAACCAAATTCAGATTTTTGCGTCCAAGTAGCATAAGGCTTTAGAGAAAGGCTTTGTTCCAGTTTTAATTTTGAAAGGGGAAACAACATGAAAAAGATCGGCTTACTGATCCTGATGCTGGCGCTGCTGCTCACAGCCACGCCGGCACTGGCCGCGGCCACCGCCGGACAGGGCGACATGGTGGCCCGCAACGGCGAGCTTGCCGCCTTTATGGATGGGAACGGAAACATCTATGTATCCGGCCTGGCCAAGCCTGTGAACACCACCCCGGCGGAGAACATTCTCTCCATCGATCCCTACCGCATCGTGTTCTTCGCAGAGGAGGAAAACGCGCTGATCGCCCTCGATCTCGATAGTTTTTCCGAATCTGTGATCTGCATCGGTGCGAAGGCCGCCTGCGTTGAAGGCGATGACGTATATTACATCGATTCCATCGAAACCAATGCCCTCAAGCATGCAGACCTGAGCACGGACGCCCCCCACACCACCCTCTTCCGTGCACCGGAAGAGCTGGAGCGCATCTATGTGAGCGATGCGGGCGTGGTCGCCACCCTTGTGGACGGCGCGGGCGCTTACATCCAGGACGCCATTACCGGCAATTTTGTTCCCTTCAACGGCGATGTGGCTTCCGAGATCGCCAGCTTCGACGGCTTTGAAATCTACCTGACCGACACCCGGAACCTTTATATCCAGGAGGACGGCCTCGCCGCCGCAACCCTGGTGGATTCCACCGTGCAGGATTGGGCCGTGATCGGCGAAACCATCTACTACCTGAGCGGCAGCGCTTCCAACCTGACCCTCAAGAGCTATGATGTGGCAAACGGCCTGTGGAACATCATCCTGCGTCCCTCCGCCGATATGGAAGTGCAGCTGACCGCCAGCGAAAACGCGCTGTTCATGCTCTCCAAGGGCGGCACGATCTATTCCGTGGATGTGCGCGGCGGCATGCTGGTGGGCTTCGCCACCCTGCCCGCCCTCACCAGCTACGCGCTGGGCAACGGCAAGACCCTGGACAGCTACCGCATCGAGGCGGTGAGCGGCCAGCTGAACGTTTACGGCATTGTGAACGATGCAGATACCCTGCCCACCTTCACCTTCGTGGATTTCAGCAGCCAGATCGTGGAAGACAGCTCGAGCGAGCTGATGCTGCTGAGCGCATATGCCATCCAGGGCGAGAGCACCGTTTGGGACCTTTTGCAGCCTGCCGAGCAGTATTCCACCCTGCGCAAGGGCAGCCGCGGCGAGGCGGTATCCGCCATCCAGGAACCGCTCTCTGAACTGAACTACTACGATTACTACATCGACGGCATCTTCGGCTGGCGCACCGAGCGGGCCATCCGCCTGCTGCAGGCGGACCTGGGCCTGACCATCAACGGCATTGCCGACGGCGATCTGCAGCGCGCCATCCTCTCCGGCAAGCTGGAGGCCTACGATCCCTACAAGGTGCTCGACCGCGGCGATCGCGGCTACCGCGTGCAGGAGATGCAGGAGCGACTGCGCGACCTGGGCTACCTGGCAGACGACGCGGACGCCATCTTCGGTCCCCGCACCCAGACCGCTGTGGAGACTTTCCAGGAGGAAAACGGCCTCAGCGTGACCGGCGAGGCCGATTCCAAGACCCTGCAGAAGCTCTACTCCGACAGCGCCAACGCCTGCTCCAGCTACATTGAGCTGCGCCGCGGCGATACCGGCTACCGGGTTCGCGAGCTGAACCGCCGCCTGAAGGCCCTGTATTACCTCGAGGGCGAGGCGGGCTCCAGCTACAATTCCGCCACCTATTACGCCGTGCTCCGCTTCCAGCAGGAATACGGCCTCACCCAGACCGGCGTGGCCACCACCAAGGTGCAGCAGAGGCTGTTCAGCAAGAACGCGCCGGAATACAGCGGCTACATCACCCTGCAGCGCGGCGACGACAATGATCGCGTTGAGGAAATGCAGGACCGCCTGGCAGACCTGGGCTACCACGCAGGCCGCACCGACGGCTACTTCGATAAGGTGACCCGCGATTCCGTGAAGAAATTCCAGCGCGCCATCGGCGTGAAGGTGACCGGCATCGCAGACCCGGAAACCCTGGAAGCCCTGTTCAGCAAGAACGCTCCCGAATACCGCGAGCCGGAGAAGATCAGCCCGCCCATCATCGAGCTGAGCGCCTACTCCAAGTTTGAGGACAGCATCTTCTTCATCGCCGACAGCGCCACCACTGACGGCGGCGTGACCGTATCCTGGTATGCCGATGGCGATGTGGCGAGCTACGATGTGCGCATCACCGATGACCGCGGCAATGTATACCTGGATGAAACCAACCGCACCCCGGACCAAACCATCGCCAGCATCCCGGTGACCAGCCTCGACGCTGAGCGCACCTATTCCATCACCGTAACCGCCTATCCCATCGATATCGAGGGCGATGATCCCGCCCAGGCCAGCATCCGCTTCGTGCGCGTGCTGGAGGAGCCGGAACCGGACGAGGATGAAATCGGCATGATCGGCAAGCTGATCATCACCCCCGTAGGCGACAACATCTCCCGCGAAAACGGCGTATACCAGATTCCGGGCGAAGTGCTCAGCTTCATCTGGAGCGCAGACGGCTCCGTGGCGGGCTATGATTTCGTGCTCACCGATGCGGATGACAACGTATTCATCAGCAACAGCGGCATTTCCGAGCGCCAGGAGGCCCATCTGAACGCCGGGGAGCTGGATCCCAGCAGGACCTATGTGCTGACTGTGTACGCCATTCCCACCAACGGCGGTTATGAAGACGCCACCACCGGCTCCATCTCCTTCCAGCTGAAGGCTGTGGAACCGGAAGTGACTCCCGAGCCCACCCAGGAACCCGTGATTCCGGATTCCCCGGACGGCACCCCCGAGGAGCCGGACACCAGCGAGGAACCGGTGATCACCCCCGAACCCACCGTTGAACCCACCATCGAGCCCATCGTGACCCCGGAACCCACCGAGGAACCCGCCGTCACCGAGGAGCCCACCGTTGAACCCGAACTGCCCGAAGTCGGCGTGCCGCAGCTCTCCGTTGCGCCCTACGCCGCCGTGCGCGAAACCACCGTGGACATGGGCGACGGCGTGACTGCCGATGTGCTGCTCTACGAAATCTACGAGGGCGACATGATGCTCAGCTGGACCGCCGATAATGCGGACGTATACGATGTGGTGATTCTCGACGCCGCCAACGAAACCGTTGTGGCTCAGACCATGGAGGCCGACCACGCAGGCATCAATTCCAGTGTGATGCGCCCCGGTGAGGTTTACACCCTGCAGGTGACTGCCTTCTCCAGCCAGAACGCTGTTTCCGCTGAGACCGCGATCCTCTGCTTCATGCTTCCTGCTGAGGAAGAAGCCATCGAGCCGGTGACCGAAGAGGAACCCGCTGAGGAAAATGTCTATGCGGAAGAGTATGTAGAAACGCCTGTTGAAGAGGAAATCTACGAAGAAGAATATGTAGAGGAACCTGTTCAGGAGGAAGTCTACGAGGAAGAATATGTAGAGGAACCTGTTGAAGAGGAAGTCTACGAGGAAGAATATGTGGAGGAACCTGTTGAAGAGGAAGTCTACGAGGAAGAATATGTGGAGGAACCTGTTCAGGAGGAAGTCTACGAGGAAGAGCCCGTTGAAGAAGGCTACTATCCCACCGATGATCCCAGCGCATGGGACAGCGTGATCGGCATGGATTCCGATCCCGAGGCCATCAAGGTGATCCAGGAGCGGCTGGTGGAGTGGATGTGGCTGTTTGAGGGCGACTTCGAGGAAGGCGTGCTGGACGATGCGACCGCAGAAGCCATCGCCGCATTCCAGGGCGTGTGCGCCGAGTATGGACTGAACCTGGAACCCATCGACCTCGATTCCCCGATGATCGAAACCGATACCCTGTGGCTGCTGTTCAACGCAGACGGCATGGAGATCGTGAATCCTTACGTTTAAACATATTGGGGACTCTGTCTCCGAGCCCTGCCAGGGGAAATGATTTCCCCTGGCCCCCTATAAAAAAGGCACGCAAAGCGTGCCTTTTTGATTTACAGAAATGGTGGCTGTATACAAAAAATCGATCCCGCTCCGGGATCGATTTTTATACTGAGGGTGCCAAGGGGCGAAACAGCGTCCCTGCATTATACCTCCCGTATAACATCCGCCAGCGGTACCCCGGCCTTGCGGGCAGTTTCCGCCGCAGATTCATACTCCGGCTTGCGCTTGGAAACGCCGAAGCCGGATGCGGTTTTGACCTCCACATCGCCGTAAGAGGTATGCGCAGTTTCGCTGGAGCGGTCGAGGATGCATCTCTCCATCTCGCAGAAGCGCACGCCGAGGGTGGTGGTGTGGCGCAGGATGAGCCGGGCCATCCTCTCCCTGTCCCCGGGGCGGCAGATGCAGCTGAGCTTCACTGCCGGGCGGCCCTTCTTCATCTGGATCGCCGTGGTGTAGACGTCCAGCGCGCCCTGCTCCATCAAGGTTTCGGCTGCAAAGGCGATGGCTTCGCCAGTCATGTCGTCGAGGTTGCAGGAGATTTCTACGATGCTGTCGCTCCCTCCCCCATCTTCGCCGATCATCACCCGCACGCAGTTGGCGGTTTCAAATTCCTTCATGCCCATACCGCAGCCGATTTTCTGCACCTGCATGGCGGGCATCCAGCCGTATTCCGTGGCAAAATACTTGAGCAGCGCTGCCCCGGTGGGCGTGAGCAGCTCGCCCCGAATGCGCCCCGCCTGGCAGGGCATGCCCTGCAAAAGGTAGGCGGTGGCGGGCGCAGGCACCGGCACAATGCCATGCATGCAGCGCACTTCGCCGAAGCCCGTGGTAACCGGGGAGACCACCACGCGGCCGGGGGCAAGCAGGTGCATCAGCAGGCAGACTGCAGAGACGTCCGTCACCGCATCCATCATACCCACCTCATGGAAATGAATCTGGGTTACATCGCAGCCGTGGGCATGGGCTTCCGCTTCGGCGATGAGGGCGTACACGCCCAGCACATCCTTCTTCACCGCATCCGGGAGATCCAGATGGGACACGATGTGCTCCACATCATGGAGCCCGGCATGGTGGTGGTGATGATGATGGTGCTCGTGATGGTGCGCGTGGTCGTGTCCATGCCCGTGGTCGTGGGGATGCACATCGTCGCTGATTTCCTCCTCATCCCCGATTTTTACGGAGACATGGGTGCCCCGCACGCCGCAGCTGTTTTTTTCCATGCGCTCCATGCGCATGCCGGGCACGCCGATGGAATTCATCCGGGCAACGAAGGCATCCGGATCGGGCAGGAGTTCCATGAGCGCCGCAGTGAGCATATCCCCCGCCGCGCCCATATTGCATTCGATATAAAGGGTTTTCATTCTTTGATGCTCTCCATTTGGTTGATGGTGTGGGCCAGGTAGCCCGCGCCGAAGCCATTATCGATGTTCACCACGCTGACCCCGCTGGAGCAGGAATTCAGCATGGACAAAAGCGCGGAAACGCCGCCGAAGCTGGCTCCATAGCCCACGCTGGTGGGCACGGCGATCACCGGGCAATCCACCAGGCCGCCGACCACGCTGGCCAGCGCGCCCTCCATGCCCGCGACGGCGATCACCACCCGGGCCTTGCTGAGCACTTCCATATTGCCCAGCAGGCGGTGGATGCCGGCCACGCCCACATCGTAGAGGCGCACGACCCTGCTTCCGAGGTTTTCGGCGGTCAATGCCGCTTCCTCGCACACGGGCATATCGCTGGTACCGCCGCTGGCCACCACCACGCAGCCCCGCTGGGGACGGGGATTGCGCTTGGCAATGCCGATGCGGCTGAGGGGATCATAAAATAGGGGAATTTCCTTCCCCACGAATTCTGCGGCGTCGGGATGCATGCGGGTAATGAGGATGTTTTCATCGCCATTTGCGATCATCGCCTGGCAGATGGACAGGATTTGCCCGGGAGTTTTGCTTGCCCCGTAAATCACCTCGCCCACGCCCTGGCGCACTGCACGGTGATGATCGATGCGGGCGCAGCCGATATCCTCAAAGGGTGCCTGCTTGAGATAGGCCAGCATATCCTCCGGGCTGAGGCTGCCATCGGCCACCTGCCGGAGTGCGTTAAGCATTTCCTGCTTGTTCATAGTTCCATTCCCTTTCTTGTGCGCAGGTTCAGGGTGATTTCCCCGAAATCCGCCTCCAGCGCGGCGAGGATGGCCTGCCGCCTTTCAAGGAGAAGGGGCAGCTGTTCCTCCGTAATTTCCAGCCGGGCGGCATTTCCCGCCATGCGCAGGCGAAAATCCGAAAAACCTAGGCGGGCGAGGGCCGCTTCCCCGCGCTCGATCTTTTGAAGCGCCTGCGCCTTGATCTCCCTCCCAGCCGGGATGCGGGTGGCAAGGCAGGCGTAGGCGGGCTTATTCCATGTAAAGAGCCCGGCTTCGCGGGAGAGGCGGCGGACATCTGCCTTGGCAATGCCGCAGAGCCGCAGCGGCGAGAGCACCTGCATCTCCTCGAGGGCGCGCATGCCGGGGCGGTCGGAGGAATCATCGGAGGCGTTGGTTCCATCGATTATGCAGCTGTATCCATCTTCCCGGGCCGCCTCAAGGATTGCCGAGAAGATGCGCTGTTTGCAGAAATAGCAGCGGTTCGCGGGATTTTTGCGCACGGTTTCATCCGCGAGCACATCCAAATCAAATACCCGCATCTCCGCGCCCAGTTCTCCTGCGAGGCGCTGGGCGTCCTCCAATTCAAAGGCGGGCTGGAACTGGCTGCACACATAGTAGGCCCGCACATCCGCACCGCAGGCGATAGCGGCGTAAAGCAGGTAGGCCGAATCGCAGCCGCCGGAGAAGGCCAGCGCGATCTTCGGATGCGCGGCAAAGAAGGCCCGCAGGGCTTCAGGTACATGTTTCACGGAAGTTCCTCCATGGGGATTTCACGGGCGAGATAGAGATTTTTATAGGCGGGTTCGCCGGTGAGCTCCCGCACGATTTGGAGCCAATCCGGAAGGACGGGCTGCTGATCCTCGCTCGCGAGCTCAATTTCAAGGGTCGCCCGGTCCTGCCAGAAGGAATAGATATCGATCTCCAGCAGCTGGCCCGCATAGGGAATGCGGTAGCGGCGCTTATCGATGGAAGAAAGGGCCGGGTCGGCGTCCCGCATGAATGCTTCATACTCTGCGCGGCTGATTTCACCTTCGCTTTCCTCGCAGCTGAGGGCGTTGATGCGCTGCTTCACGGTGCGGATGTACTTCTCCTGCCCCTTCACCCGGACGCGGCGGAGGCGGTTGGTGTAGCCGTTTCCGCAGTCCTTTAAGTAGGTTTGCAGGATTTCCCAGCGCTCGCAGCCGGGCATTTGGGCAAGCATTTCTTCATCCGGCATGCGGATCAGGTACTTGCGCTCGATTTCCATTGCGGAATGCATTTTATCCCTCCAGGCCGGAAATATCAGGCACGGGCGTTGCCGCCTGCAGGTTCCATGTGAGCACGGAAAGGGTGGCGTAGCCCGCGCGGGTGAGTTCCATATCGCCGTCCTCCTTGGCGGGGAGCACATCCGGGGTGTTGGCCACGATGTAGCTGCCATCCTCGAGGAGGGTATAGAGAGGATCGCCGATGAATTCATGGGATACGCTGGCGGCACGGATACCAAGGATTTCTTCCCGGCAGGGCACGTTCAGGTTATAGATTTCGCCCCGGGGCAGCGGATGATGCACGGCCCATTCGGCGGTCTTCACGCCGAGGGCGGCAGAGAGGGCAAATTCCTCGCTGGTATAGTGGCAGAGGGACACGGCCACGCCGGGCACGCCGCAGAGGGAGCCCTCCATGGCGGCGGACACGGTGCCGGAATAGAGGATGGCCGCGCCGCGGTTTGCGCCCTTGTTCACGCCGGAGAGCACCAGGTCCGCAGGCTCGCCCTTCTCCCTGCAGAGGTACACGCCCACGCGCACGCAGTCCGCCGGGCTGCCGTCCACGCTGTACGCCGGGATATCCCAGTCATAATCCACTGCAAGCACCTTCAGCGGGCGACTGAGGGAGATGGAATGGCTGGCGGCGCTGCGCTGGGTATCCGGGGCAAAGATGGTTACTTTATGGCCCGCATCCACAGCTGCCTTGGCAAGGGCCTTGATACCAGGTGCGAAGATGCCGTCATCATTGGAAATCAGAATATGCATATAGTCATTCTCCATATCACTTTTGTATATATAATTATAGCGCAATCGGGCGGAGCTGTAAAGCAGGCGGCGTTGAAATGCTTGGATGGCAGCGGGAAGCTGCCGCGCGATTCAGATGCCGTGCGAGACGACTCCGGCATGCGGCCTTGTATATATTCAAAGGATGTGATAGAATATGCATGGCAAATGGAGCCAATCCATACGGAAATACAGGCGATTGAGGAATTTTCTCATGAGAAGAGTATTGTGTTACCTGAAAGATTATAAGATGGAAAGCATACTGGGGCCGCTGTTCAAGCTGCTGGAGGCATGCTTTGAATTGATCGTTCCCTTCGTGATCGCGGCCATCATCGACAAGGGTATTCCCGGCGGCGACGCGGGCTACATCTTAAAAATGGGCGCGATACTGGTGCTTTTGGCGCTGGTGGGGCTGGCGAGCTCGGTAACGGCCCAGTATTATGCCGCGAAGGCGGCTGTAGGGCTGGCTGCCAAGCTGCGGCACGCCCTGTTTGAGCATATCCAGAAGCTGAGCTATTCGGATTTGGACCGCATCGGCCCTTCCACGCTGATCACCCGCATGACCAGCGATATCAACCAGCTGCAGACCGGCGTGAACCTGGGCCTGCGGCTGTTCCTGCGCTCCCCCTTCATCGTGTTCGGCGCGGCGGCGATGGCGTTTACCATTGATGTGAAATCCGCCATTGTATTCGCTGTGGCGATTCCGGTGCTGGCGGCGATCGTGTTCGGCATTATGCTCACCACCATGCCGATGTACAAAAACACCCAGGGCCAGCTGGACCGGGTGCTGCAGCTGACCCGTGAAAACCTTTCCGGCACCCGGGTGCTGCGCGCATTCGGCCGCGAGGAGGACGAGATCGCCGAGTTCAAGGAGGACCATGCAAAGCTCACCGCCCTCCAGACCCATGCGGCAAAGATCAGCGCGCTGATGAACCCGCTGACCTACATCGGCATCAACCTGGCGCTGGTTGTGCTGATCCACACCGGCGCAGTGCAGGTAAACATCGGAAACCTGAGCCAGGGCCAGGTGGTGGCGCTCACCAACTACATGGGCCAGATTCTTGTGGAGCTGGTGAAGCTGGCAAACCTGATCATCACCGTTTCGAAGGCTGCAGCCTGCGGAAAGCGCATCGGCGCGGTGCTCGCCATCCGCCCGGGACTGATCGACGCAGACAAGCCCGTGCGCACGGATCCTGCGGACGCAGGCAGCGTGGTATTTGACCATGTATCCCTGAAATATGCCGGTGGCGGCCATGAGGCGCTGACGGATGTGCACTTCTCCGCCCGCCCGGGCCAGATGATCGGCGTGATCGGCGGCACGGGCTCCGGCAAGAGCACGCTGGTGAACCTCATCCCCCGCTTCTATGAAGCGAGCGGCGGATCGGTATGGGTCTCCGGCGCGGATGTGAGGACGCAGGACATCGCCTCCCTGCGCCGCCGCATCGGCGTAGTGCCCCAGAAGGCGCTGCTCTTCAAGGGCAGCATCCGCGAAAACCTGCTCTGGGGCAACCCGAAGGCGGATGACGAAGCCATCATGCAGGCCGTGCGCGCGGCCCAGGCGGAGGATGTGGTTTCCAGCAAGGGAGGCCTCGACGGCGAGATTGAGCAGGGCGGCAGGAACCTATCCGGCGGCCAGCGGCAGCGGCTCACCATCGCAAGGGCGCTGGTGCGCAGGCCGGAGATCCTGATCCTGGATGATTCCGCATCCGCGCTGGACTTCGCTACGGACGCAAAGCTGCGCATGGCGATTCGGAACCTGCCCTACCATCCCACGGTGTTCATCGTGTCCCAGCGGGCGGCCTCGGTGCGCTTTGCGGACAATATCCTCGTGATGGATGATGGCAGGCTCGTGGGCTCCGGCGCCCATGAACAGCTCCTTGCCGGCTGCCCGGTTTACCGGGAAATCTTCGATTCCCAGTTCCGCAGGGAGGTGGAATAAGATGAAGAAGAATACCGCTTCCCAGCTCAGGACCCTGCGCCGGGTGCTGGCCTACACCAGCCATGCCCGGCTGCAGATCGTGCTTTCGCTGCTGTTTGCCGCGATTTCCGTGGTGCTCACGCTGTATTTGCCGGTGCTCACCGGCAACGCCATCGATTTGATCCTCGGCCCCGGCCAGGTGGATTTTGATGCGCTGCTGGTCGTGCTCGCGCGGATGGCCATCGTGATCCTGCTCACTGCCGCAGCGCAATGGATCATGGCGGTGTGCAACAACCGCATCACCTATTCCGCCGTGCAGGATATCCGCGGCGCGGCCTTTGCACATTTGCAGAGGTTGCCGCTGAAATACATCGATTCCCATCCCGCAGGCGACATCGTAAGCCGCATCATCGCGGATGTGGATACCTTTGCCGACGGCCTGCTGCTGGGCTTCTCCCAGCTGTTCACCGGCGCGCTCACCATACTCTGCACCCTGGTATTTATGCTGCGCATCAGCGTGGGTGTAACCATATTCGTGGTGCTGGCAACGCCCCTTTCCCTCTTCGCCGCAGCCTTCATCGCCAAGAAGAGCTACAATATGTTCCGCCTGCAATCCGCCACCCGGGGCGAGCAGACGGCCCTGATCAATGAAATGATCGGCGGGCAAAAAGTGGTGCAGGCCTTCGGGCGGGAGAAGGCCGCAGTTGCCGCCTTCGATGAAATCAACGACAGGCTGGAGAAATTCTCCCTGCGAGCCACGTTCTTCTCCTCCCTCACCAATCCCTGCACCCGCTTCGTTAATTCCATGGTGTACGCGGGCGTGGCCATCATCGGCGCGCTCTCGGCCATCGGCGGCGGCGCAGCCATGACCGTGGGCCAGCTCACCTGCTTCCTCACTTACGCCAACCAGTACACCAAGCCCTTCAACGAAATTTCCGGCGTGGTAACGGAGCTGCAGAACGCCATCGCCTGCGCAGCCCGCATCTTTGAACTCATCGACGAGGAACCCGAGCTTCCCGAAGGCGAGGATGCGCTGCAGCTTGTGCGCGCGGACGGCCGGGTATCCATCAATGACGTATCCTTCAGCTACAATCCGGAAAAGCCGCTGATTGAGGATTTCAACCTGGATGTGGAACCGGGCAGGCGCATCGCCATCGTGGGCCCCACCGGCTGCGGCAAAACCACGCTGATCAACCTGCTGATGCGCTTCTACGATACCGATGGCGGCAGCATCGAAGTGAGCGGCCGGGATATCCGGCAGATCACCCGCCGCAGCCTGCGCCGCAGCTACGGCATGGTATTGCAGGATACCTGGCTCAAAACCGGCACGATTCGGGAAAACATCGCCCTCTCCAGGCCGGATGCAAGCGAGGAGGAGGTCATCGCCGCCGCAAAGGCCGCCCACGCCCACAGCTTCATCCGCCGCATGCCCCTGGGCTACAACACGCCCATCAGCGAGGATGGCGCGGGCCTTTCCGAAGGCCAGAAGCAGCTATTGTGCATCGCCCGTGCCATGCTGAACCTGCCGCCGATGCTAATCCTCGATGAGGCCACCTCCTCCATCGATACCCGCACCGAAATGAAGATTCAGGACGCCTTCGCATCCATGATGCGGGGCCGCACCAGCTTCATCGTGGCCCACCGCCTGAGTACCATCGAAAATGCCGATTCCATCCTCGTGATGCAGGATGGCAAAATCGTGGAAAAGGGCACCCACCGGAAACTGCTGCGCAGAAACGGCTTTTATGCCCAGCTCTACAACAGCCAGTTTGCCCATTGAACCTAAAAGTACAGGATAAATTCATCCTGTACTTTTTTCATTTTTCTCCAATTAAGGTATTGACAACTCACTCAACCCGTGCTATAATATCACCTGTTGACAGCAAAGGAACTGACCACTCCGGCGCTTACAACTGAATATCATGGAGAAGTCGCCTAGTCTGGTCGAGGGCGCGCGACTGGAAATCGCGTAGGCGTCAAAAGCGTCTCGAGAGTTCGAATCTCTCCTTCTCCGCCAGGAACCTTTCGATTTATCGGAAGGTTCCTTCTTTTATTTCGCATTTCAGTATTAAAAAACGCCCGGGTTGAAAAGTTCAGAATTTCTCTGAATTTCCTCCTGGGCGCTTTTGGTGTTGCGCAAAAAAGCGTATTGGGTTTGAGATGTTCAATTATGGCGCTCAGCCTTCATTTTCATTACGGCCAATAATCCGTTCAACCCGACGCTTCGAAGAACTATCCTTGAATGAATATTTCCCAAGTGCCCATCACTTCGCGATGGCTTTCTTGGATTTGCGGTATACCACGGCCAGGTAAGCCATGTGGATCACGGTGAACACCACAACGGGAATATAGCTCTGCTTGATGCCCAGGCCGAAACCAACGATGATATCATACAGGTGCAGGATCGCGGGAATTGCGAAGATCACGATACCGTCCTTCCTGAGATTCACCGGGGACATCTTCTTCCAGTTCTTTGCGATCAGCACGATGGCGCAGGCGAAATTGAAGATCAGCGCAATCAGCTCATACCAGAATTTGAATGTATTGTTATCGGAGTACACGGGCTTGACCAGGAGGATTGCCGTGGGCACCAGCGCAATGATCAGCAGCACGGCGGAAACGAAGGGATAAGCAACGCCGATCCATTCCTTCTTCGTCTTCTCGTAGATGCGCCTGCCCAGCATCATCAGGCCCGCGTAGATACCGGTCATGAAGAACCAGCTGGAGAAATTGAAGAAGGGAATGCCGAAGAACGTGGTGTCATAATAGATCGTCCAGTTCCAGTGACCCTGCGCCACGCCGTCAAATACATACCTGTCGTTGACGTAGACCGGGTCGATGGTCATATCCTGCAGGGTGGACAGGATGCCCACGAACCAAATGATGCTCCACTTGGGCATATTGGTGTATTCAAACAGCGTCATTGCAGAATACATAATTACGGATTCAATCAGCAGTATGCTCAGCGGGAGCAGGCCGAACCGCATGAACCGTTCCTGGGAATACCAGTAGTTGCCGCCGAGCACGCCGACATGCTCAAACAGGGCGGCCGCCAGAACGAAGCAGCACAGTTCAAATATCTTGTGCTTGGGACGATCGCTGTTCAGGGCATGCCGCATGCACATTGCAAACAGAACGACGCTCATCACTTCCATGATGATCCATGTTACCGGGTAATTCGCTAATTCCATCTTATCTTCCTTTCATAGCTTGACAGCCAAGGTTTTTCCTGTTATAGTGAACGGGATGATACAACTGTAACATCAGGACAACTGTTTGTCAATGTATGCGGCCATGGACTATACAGATGGGAGGAATTTGTCTTGTCGGAAAGTGCAAATCAGACGGAGATGAAGCGGCGAAACGCCCTCAGGCTCTCCAATGAAGAGTCCAATCAGTTAACCAGGGAATGCATTGAAGCGGCCCTGGTCGTGCTGATGAAGGATCATGATTTCGACTCCATCTCAATCATGGATATTATCCGCAGGGCAGGCGTTTCCAGATCCGCTTATTACCGCAATTACAGCTCCAAACAGGATATACTGACCAATATCTTCGACCGGGTTGCAACGGCCATCGTTGATGCGCTGTCCATCGAATTGGCCACACAGAACATGATCAGCAGCTATCGGGTTTTGTTTGAAAAGGTGCTGGAGGTCAGGCCCCTGTTTGAAATCATTCAGCTGGCGGGCATGTTGGATCAATTTCAGCTGGCCGTCAACGAGAAATACCTTCAGGCCATTGACGTCAATTCCACCGTTGAATATTACAGGGTTTTGTCCTGGATCGGCTCCATCTTCAACATCATACTGGGCTGGATACAGCGCGGCGGCCAGGAAACGCCGGAGCAAATGGCGCATATTTGCAGCCAGTTCCTGAGCGAAGACGAATGGCGCATCGGCGCGGGCATTAAATGGAACTCCGCTGCGGATCGTGCCGGAAGCACTCCATAAAAGAGGCGACGCACCACTGCTTCCGTCAATCGGATTTATAAAGAAAAAGCATATCTAAAGCATGTTCTTCCCCGCGGCACAGGATTTTCCGATGAACAAAAATGGTGCCAACGGTTAAAGCGTCACTTTTGATGCGGGCATTTGCCAGAATCCTCCCGATTTATCGGGAGGATTTCTTTGCTGGAGAGCTTCGATGGGGCGGGCGCTTTCGCCATTTTCTTCGCCAAATCGCATGAAACTTCCCAGAAGGCGACATGGCAGGTATGATCGCGCGCAAGCCGGGAAAGCTGAGGAAGAGGTGATTTGATGGCCAAGCAAGGCATGGCAAGACCTGAACGAACGCATACGAAACCGAAAAACGAAATGCCGCCCGTACCCGATCTCCAGGGCAAGGCAAAGAACAGCAAGCAGCCCGCCAACCCCATCGTCGGCGGCGCCCTGGGACCCAGCCAGAAGGTGATTCACGGGGAAAGGCCCATTTCAGAGGCTTATCCCGAAATTGACAATGATCTCGCCCGGGACAATATGGAAAACGACCTGCCGGATGCAGATCTGCTGGATCTCTGATTTGACACGTGCCCCGCCTTTGGACATAAGCTGGAGTGAGGTGATCTTATGTATCGATACTCCAGCCGCCCGGATGCGGTGGCTTATGTTCACGGCGGCGCAGATGCGCCCAATATACACGGCCAGGTCCGGTTTTATCAGGAGCCCGGAAGCGTGCTGGTGGTGGCGGATGTGGCCGGCCTTCCGCAGGACAGCGAAAGCGGCTTCTTCGGCTTCCACATTCACGAAGGAAACAGCTGCGTTGGCGCGGGTTTTCCGCAGACGGGCAGCCACTACAACCCCGGCGGCGCCGCCCATCCCAGGCACGCCGGCGATCTGCCGCCCCTGATGATGCAGCAGGACCGCGCCCACATGGCGGTGCGGACGGACCGCTTCCGGGTGCAGGACATCCTCGGGAGAACCGTCGTCATCCACAGCCACCCGGATGATTTCCGCACGCAGCCCGCCGGCAACGCGGGAACCAAGATCGCCTGCGGCGTGATTGGCACGGGCTGCCGCCAGTAAAACAAGGAGGCTGAATCCGGATTAAAACCCGGATTCAGCCTCCTTGTTGATCCTTCATGCGCTCCCCGCAATTCCGCCTATCCTTCCCCGTCTTGCTTTGCAGCGGACAGGTATTGCTTTTCAAACGCGGCGATTGCCCGCCTGCTGATCCTTCGAAAGGGCGTAAGCATATCAAACGCATGGAAGCCCGTAGGGTACACATCCACATGCGCCGGCACGCCGGCCCTTTTCAGGTTTTCCACATAGGCGATGGTTTCGCAAAAGAAGGGCTCCTTATCCCCCACAAAGGTATAGCAGGGCGGAAGATTGCTGTAATCCACCTGCCTCGCCGGAGCGGCATAGGGAGGTGGTTCGCCTTCTATGCCGGACAGGTATTTCTTCCATGCGAAATGATTCAGGAAGGTATTCCATGGAAAGCGGTAATTCTTCCGGGAAGAATCGGTATCCCTGTCATCCAGCATGGGATACAGCGGCAGCTGGCAGGCAATATGGATATCGCTGTTGTCGCGCGCATACATGCACAGCGCTGCGGCGAGCCCTCCGCCGGCGCTCTCCCCGCCAACCATCAGCAGCCCGGGATTCACGCCCAATTCCCCGGCATGCCCATGCAGATACTGAAGCGCCGCATAGCAATCCTCCAGCGCGGCTGGATACGGCGCCCTTCCGGCCAAGCGGTATTCCGGCGTAACCACAACAGCCCCATATTTCTTTACCAGGGCGATGGCCCGGGACATATAGATCATCCCCGCCATGCCGGTCACATATCCGCCGCCATGTATCCAGAGGATGCCCGGCGCTTTTTCCCCGCGCCTCGCGCCAGCTGCAGGCCTGAGCACCAGCAGGCGCATCCGCCCACCGGCAGAGGGGATCTCCAGCTTCTGAACCCTATACTTCTTCATGCGCCCTCCCCCGCTTCTTCTTCAGGCTTATTATATTTCCTATCGTTTGCAATGTCAATCCATGCGCTTCGGAGGCCCCGCGCAAGGAAGGGGAATCCCGCCATATTGTTTTCCGGCAATTCTTGCAGTGCGGGCGCGTTCGTGGTAGAATAACAGTGTTCATATTTGTCCAAAAGACCAAGGAGTTGATATGGATGAGCATCACCGTGGCGGATGTTATGCAGCTGCCCTCCATGCGCGGCGCAAGGGTACTCGGCGGGGAAAAGGGTTTATCGAGGATTGTTTCCTCCATTTCAGTGCTGGAGTATGCACAGATCAACACGATGCAGACTGAGCTGTTTGAAAGCATTGAATTCCTCGGCAACGAGCTGGCCATCACCGGCTTCATGAACAACCCAGATGATCCGGACCTGCAATGCGCAAACCTGCGCCGCATGGCGGATATCGGCGAGGTGGGCGTGATCCTGTTCTATGTGGGCGTTGTGATGAAGAGGGTAGATAAGAAACTGATCGAGGTGGCGGATGAACTGGATTTCCCCCTGATCTGCATGCCGGAAAACCAGATGAACCAGCGCTACAGCGAGGTCATCTGCGAGGTAATGGAGCTGATTCACCGGGACCAGATGAGCAGCACCAGCCTCGTGAGCGAATTGCTGGAGCAGGCCGCCGGGCTTCCCGTGCACCAGAGAACCGTGAACAGCATGCTGCGTATGCTTGCCGACCGCCTGCGCGCATCGGTGGTGCTGATGGATTCCTCGCGCCGGGTACTGAACGAGGCGGCTTGGCCGCGCTCCTTTGACAACGCCATGAAGGCAGAGCTGACCGCAGCAGAATTTCCCGCGCCGGCCAACTGGAAATACTATGCTGCGCTGGATATACATATCTACCGGGATGGCGTTCAGACCCAGGACGGCCATTCCATGGATCTGCTGATCTTCCGGGAGGGCGATATTCCCGATGTGGTGATCACCCGGCAGGCGGTGGAGGTTGTGCAGCTGGCGGTGAGCATGTGGTCGGAAAAGCACGACCGAATCGTGATCGGCGAGCTGGTGCGGGCAATTTTGCAGGATGAGCCCATGAAGATGCGCCGGCTGGCGGATATTTTCAATGTGGATGTGGCGTCCATCAATTCCATGTGGCTGCTGAGCGGCGAAACGCAGGCGGATAGAGAGCGGCTTCCCGAGCTTATGGAAGCGGTGCGCAGGGATACTGAGGCCTATTCCGCCGCAGCGATCGCCGATATATATGATGAAACGCTGGTGCTCTTCATGATCGGACCCGGCAGCATGCAGGATGTGCGTTCGCTTACAGAGGCCATCGGAAGCGAGCTCCAGGAGCGCGGCATACGCGCAAGCCTCACCCGATGCCATGCGCTGAACACCACCACCCGGGTGCGCGAGGCATTTCTGAGCCACGAGGCCGGCTTGCCCGCCGCGACGAAGATTTTTCCCGGCCGCTGGGCATACACGCTGGAGCAGGTGGTCTTTGCCCAGCAGTGCCAGGAGCTGGTCGGCCGCGGCGAAAGGGCCGTGGATGAGGCGCTCCGCTGCCTGGCTTCCCTGCAGCCGGACGGCGATGAAACCAACCTGCTGGGTACGCTGGAATGCTACCTGCTGGATACGGAAATGAGCGTGACCCAGGCGGCCGGAAAGATGTTTCTGCACAAGAATACCATCAAATACCGCCTCGGGCGCATCGCCGACCAGCTGGGCTTTGTGCCGGGCAGCTTTCCTGAAACCATGCCCCTCTTCACTGCCTGCGCCCTGAACCGCCTGCTCCGGCAGGAATAGGCGCGGCAGGAGCGGGCTTATTTGTCCAAACAGACAAATAAGCCCGCCTTTTTTTCTGCCTTGCAGATAAATACTTCCCCGGCAGGATTCGATATAATTTCTATATTCCATATCCGCATTCAGCGGAATTTACGAGGGGGAAGAAAAAATGAGTCAGAAAAACACGGGTTTTGAGATTCGGGCCGACCAGCGCCAGAGCTGGCAGTCCATCGCCCTGGTATGGGCGGGCGGCATGATCTGCGTGCCCTGCCTGATGATCGGCGGCGTGCTCGTCGGCGGCGGGCTGAGCTTTGGGCAGATCATCGCATCCATCCTGCTGGGCTACGGCATGATCTGCGCCTACATGATCTTCATCGGCATGCAGGCATGCGATACCGGCCTGCCGGTTTCGGTAATGGCCTCCGGCGCGCTGGGCGAAAAGGGCGCGCGCTACATTATTTCTACGATACTTGCCATCGCATGCGTGGGCTGGTTCGGCATCCAGAGCGCGGTATGCGGCAGCGCATTTGCCTCCATGGGTGCAAGCATGCTGGGCTATGAAAGCGCAAGCTCCGCAGCGGTTGCCATCTGCTCCATCGTATGGGGCGCAATCATGCTGGTTACCGCATGCGTGGGCTTCAAGGGCCTCAAATGGCTGAACTACATCGCCGTTCCCGCGCTGGTGATCGTATGCCTCTACGGCATCATCGCCAGCATGGTGAAGAACGATGGCGGCGCAGTGCTCGCGGCTTACAACCCGCAGGTTTCCAGCGGCCTTGTATTCGGCATGAGCATGGTTGTGGCTTCCTTCGCCCTTGGCGGACTGATTTCCGCCGACTACTGCCGCTTTGCAAAGAGCCGCGGCGACGTTGTGAAGTCCTCCATCCTGGGTGTGATTCCCGCCGGCCTGTTCATGCTGCTCACCGGCGGCATCATGAGTATCGTTACCGGCCAGTATGATATTTCTGCGATCCTTGCAAGCCTGGGCGTGCCCTTCTTCGGCCTGCTGGCCCTGGTTCTGGCCACCTGGACCACCAACGTGACCAACGCCTATTCCGGTGGCCTGGCCCTTTCCAACCTGCTGGGCTTTGACGAGAGCAAATTTAAGCTCACCACCGCGATCGCAGGCGCCGCCGGTACCCTGCTGGCTGCCTTCGGCGTGCTGGGCAAGTTTGAAGCCTTCCTGAATCTGATGAGCGCACTGCTGCCGCCGCTGGCAGGCGTGATCATCGCCAACTACTGGATCATCGGCAAGGGCAAGAAGGAGCTGTTCAAAATTCAGGGCGGCGTCTATGCGCCCGGCCTGATTTCCTACCTGGTCGGCGCATTCGTGGCCT